>CBFGWJ010000169.1:0-5424 GCA_965652335.1 uncultured Gammaproteobacteria bacterium
CAGCCAGCCGTTAAACCCCGTCATTTGCGGCAGCCCTGGCCGGGGCGACAATCCATTGCAACCATTGGCGGATGCCGTGGTCGGACTCCTTGAGGTCTTGAGCAGAAACTATCAAGGCAACAAGAAATCAAGGAAACAGCGAGGAGTCCAATGAGCATTAAATTACCCGAACTCGACTATGACATGGATGCACTGGAACCGTACGTCAGCGCCAGGACGCTGGAATTCCATCATGGCAAGCACCATCGCGCCTATGTCGACAAACTGAACAAGGCCATCGAAAACAATGGCTACGCGGACCTGCCACTGGAATCCATCATCGCGCGTTCGCATGGCACCACCCACACCCAGGTTTACAATAACGCAGCGCAGGCCTGGAACCATGCCTTCCTGTGGCAAAGCATGTCGCCCGACGGCGGTGGAGCGCCGCAAGGCCGCCTGCTGGAAATGCTGAATGAGAGTTTCGGCAGCCAGGAAAAATTCGCCGAGTCCTTCAAGGCCGCGGCCGCGGGTCAGTTCGGCAGCGGCTGGGCCTGGCTGGTGCAGGACGGCAACGCGCTGAAGGTAGTGAGCACGGCCAATGCCGACACTCCGCTGGTGATGAACCAGAAGCCGCTGCTGACGCTGGATGTGTGGGAGCACGCGTACTATCTGGATTACCAGAATGACCGCGGTACATACATCGACAACTTCCTGCAGCACCTGGTGAACTGGAAGTTTGCCGAACAAAAGCTGGCTGCCTAGTGTCACACGGCCTCTTCCCCACAATCTTGACGCGGCGCCGTTTACAGGACAAAGTCAGCCTGCCTGTTTTAACCTTCCGTGTTTTCCAAGGAGACCCATCCATGCCCAGACTGAATACCTGCCTGCTGCTTGCAGTCACCCTCGGCCTTGCTCCACTGGCATTTGCCGTGGATGACCCGGCGCAAGAGCGACATGAACGCATGGAGGCCGTGGGGGACGCAGTCGGCCCACTGGGTGCGATGCTCAAGGGAGAGCTGGATTTTGATTCCGCCGTTGCCCTGTCTTCGTTGACCACCATCAAGGAAGAAACCACGGGGATCGGTGAACTGTTTCCCGAAGGCAGTTACGTGGAAGGCAAGAAACGCGCGACCCGGGCCGTCTGGACCAACCGCGCGGACTTTGACCAGAAGCTGGCTGATTTCAACGTCGCTCTGGATGCCGCCATCGAGGCCAATCCGCAAAGCCTGGACGAACTGAAGCCGGTATTCGTGAACCTGATCGATACCTGCAAGGCCTGCCATGAAGACTACCGCTCACCCGGTGATTGATTGCGGAGTATTAGCAACTGGCATGTGCCTGTCCTGACCGCGAGTTGCACTGAATATGCGCAGGGTCCAGTTTGCCGGAATCAGGCTGCTTGGCCTGGGGGCCTTGAGCCTGCTGGCCATGTTGGCCTGGCTCACCCGCCCGCAAACGCTGGATGTTGAATCGCTGGCCCTCCAGGAGCCCGACCTGGCCAACGGTGAGCGGATTTTCCATGCCGCCAGCTGCGCCGCCTGCCACGGTGAAAACCTGGGCGGCGGCGATGAGCTGAAAACCGATTTCGGGGTTTTCAGGGCGCCCAATATTTCTCCCGACCCGGCCACCGGCATCGGCGGCTGGAGCGACGCCGATTTCATCAATGCCATGCTCATGGGTGTTTCCCCTGCAGGCCGGCATTACTACCCGGCTTTTCCCTGGACCTCCTACGCGCGCATGCAGCCACAGGATGTGGTTGACCTGAAAGCATTCATCGATACCCTGCCCGCCGTGGCCAATGAAGTGGCGGATCACGAACTGGGTTTTCCCTGGAACATCCGCCGCGGCATCGGGCTGTGGAAGCGGCTCCACCTCGATTCGAATCCGGTGATTGAACTGCCGGCGGATGCCGATCCCCTGGTATTGCGCGGTCGTTACCTGGTGGAAGGCCCCGGCCATTGCGGCGAATGCCACACAGCACGCGACGGCTTTGGCGGCCTGGAGCTGCAGCGCTGGCTGGCCGGGGCGGAGAATCCTGATGGCGAAGGGCGCATCCCGAATATCACGCCGGATGCTTCCGGCCTCGAGGACTGGTCCAGCGCCGACCTGGCTTTCTACTTTGAAAGCGGCATGGACCCCGACTATGACTCGGTGGGCGGTTCGATGGTTAAGGTGCAGGAAAACCTGGCGCGCCTGCCCGAGCAGGACCGCCTGGCCATCATTGCCTACCTGAAGGCCATTCCTGCATTGCCCAAAGGCGAGTGAGCAGAAAAACCGGTCCCGGTTTCAAAAAATGGTGCCATTTCTCTGAAGATACGCCACCACCTGCCTCAGCCGTTGAAGCGGCGGAAAACCACCAGGCTGGTGGCCAGCATCAGCAGGCTCAGCAGCACCAGGTTGAAGCGACTGAAGGTGGGTATGCCTTCAAAGAGGCGGGTGATGACAATGGTGCTGTTGAAGCCCGGTGGAACTGCGAGGTCAGCGCCGGCCAGCACGGGGTTGTGATCCGAGCTGCGGAAGGGACCGTGCGCGTACAGCGGGTGAATAGACGGTCTGGCCTCGAATGGCTGTTCGCCGGCATCCAGCACGGTGTCGTTGTAATCGAGCAATGAATTTTCTTCGGCATTGATGTTCCAGATGCCACCACCTGCCCACTGGCC
The DNA here is from genome assembly GCA_965652335.1 of uncultured Gammaproteobacteria bacterium. Taxonomy (GTDB): domain Bacteria; phylum Pseudomonadota; class Gammaproteobacteria; order Xanthomonadales; family SZUA-36; genus JAWXBM01. The sequence goes on from CBFGWJ010000169.1 coordinate 2,643, forward strand.
GAACAGGCTCGCGCTGGCCAGCAGGTGATCCAGCGAACCCTGGCTGCCATCGAACACGAAACTGGTTTCGGATTGGGCGATGAGGCTGGTGTAACCGGCGTTGAACAAGACCTGCATGGGGTCTTCCTGGTAGTAGGCATTAAGGTCACCCATGATGAAGATGTCGGGATCAACCGCACCGATATTGGCGAGGGTATCGGTCGGGTCGGTGGCCAGCCAGTTGAGCAATGCCATGGTGCCCTTGGTGCGCGTACCGTTACAGTTCCCCTGGACGACGTCATCATCGCCCGAACCGCAGGCAGACCCCTTGGACTTCAGGTGCAGCACCACGGCGGTGAAAGCCGCGCCCCGGTCGGGATTGCCGGCATCGATGACACGGAAAGTCTGGGCCAGGGCAGGGCGGTTCTTCTGCACGCCATACAGGTTCGGGTCGGTGAAGGCCGGGTCGACGAGCACTCGTGCAGCACCCACGCGTTCCACCACGGCGGGTTTATACATCATCGCGACCTTGATTCCGTCGGTGCCGCCATTGGTGCCAGCGGGAACGAAGACGTAGGTGTCCGCGCCCGCAACCGCGTTGACCGCGTTCACCAGGGAAGCGAGGGCGCCATGTGCGCCATCGCCGTCATTCTCGATTTCCATCAGGCCCAGCACATCCGCATCCAGGCCGGCGATGGCGGCGACAATCTTGTTTGTCTGGCGGTCAAGCTCAGCCTGGCTGTCCGCGCCGCGCGAGGTGGGAAATCCCCCGCCCCGCCCGTCGCCATTGAAATAGTTCAATACATTCAGCGCTGCAATGACCACATTGCCGCCCAGTTCCGGCGGCGCGGCGGGGCGCGGCGGATTGGAGAAACGGCTCGGCGCGGTTTTCCGGGGTTGCAGGATCCACTCATCGAAACGCATTTCCAGTACGCCCTGCAGGGTTGTGGTTGCGCCGATTCGGATGTAATTGTCCACTGCAAAGCCGCCCGGCTGGGGATGGAATACCGGATCGATGTTCTGCTGGCTGTTGTAGTCGTCCAGCATGATGCTGCGACGGGCCTGGTCATCCCGCCAGTTCGAGTAATCCGCTTCGTTCAGGGGCAAGGGAGCGTCCTGGCTGTACTGCCGTAACGGGCCGCCTTCAGACATTAATAGCTGGCCATAACGGGCCAGTTCAAACTGTTCGCTCACTGTCATGATATCGACGAAGGACAGCAGCATACCTTCGTACTGCTCCCAGAATTCGTCGATGGTGGCGAATGACATGGGGATCGGCAGGTCAATTGAAGCCGGCGTGACAGTCTGGCCGGTATCGCAGGTCAACACGCCAGATACGTTATCGATCTGCGTATTGCCAAACGCCTCGCTCACAGTGCCGGCTACGCGGACCAGATCGCCGTCAGAGACTTCCAGTGTCTTGTCCGGGTCGAAGATGAAAATGCCTTCGGAGGTTGCCGGATCAGCATCGTTGTCGGCATCCTCTTCCTGGATGAAGAATCCGCCAAGTTCCGGCCGCGCGGGATGGGTAGTACCGGTTTCCTGGTGGTCACCCACCACAACTGCCTCCACTATCACCCTTTTGCCCACCAGCGGGCTGGCTGAACCGCTGCCCTGGATGGCCGAAACCAGCGTGGCATCATCGCCGCAATTGCCGATGTCAAAGGCAGCGGCCAGCGGCGCGGCTACTGCCAGCAGCAGGCCAATGCCGGCCAGGGAATTCCTGCTTATGTACCGGGACCTCATGCAACTCCCCACGGCATTGCCTCCTCGTCAGGATTGCTTCGCAGCCAGCATGCAAAAAATCTACGCTGCCATTGGGCTCGACTGGTCAAGGTTGGAAGCAACTGAATTCAGGCCAGGATCAGCGGCACTCGACCATCTGGTTCACGGTCTGGACAGCGGTTTGAAGGTCGGCGGGGTTTTCAACCTGGCCGGGAAAATCGGTGTGAAAGGCAATGTAATTGTCGTAGCCCGACGGCTGCGGGCAGAACCGGGCCAGCGCCACGCGGATTCTGCCGGCTTCGCTGGCCCGCGCCACCCGCCAGTAGACTACGGCGCCATTGGCGGCACGCAGCTCGCCGCTCTGGAACTGGGAATCGCGAGGGACATCGTTCTCCATCATCGGGAACAATACCGATTGCGGTTGCACACCCCGATCGGCCATCGTGACATTCACTTTCACATCACCCCAGGGCTGGTGTATGGCCAGCCTGCCGTTCATGCCACCCATGAGGTAATAGTTATCGTCATCATCGGGTTCGATCGAGGTGCGCACCACATTCCAGACCGGCGCGCTGTAACCGCCATCGCCGGTGCGCACGGTAATCCCCAGGTAGGGCAGGTCAATCCAGCCGGCGTGCTCCCGCACCAGGTTCTGTACCGGCAGCGGGAATTCCGCTTCGGCGAGTTCGCCGAACAGCATGCGGATGTTGTCGTGGGTGGTGGAGTTGTAGATGAACTTTGGCGCATTGAACTCGACGATGGGCAGGTCATCGGAGTTGCCGGGCTGTCCTGCCAGCAGGGTTTCCATCTGGTTCGATGCCATCATGTAATGCGACATCATCTGCTCCATCGACTGCACGCCGATGCGTTGCAGGTCAGCCAGCACGTCGGGCGACTGGAAATACCGCTGTTGCTTCTCGTAATCGAGTTGCAATGGCTTTTTGGCGGAGGCGATGATCAGGTCACCGCCGCGGGCATACCAGATGGTGAAATGAGGAAAGGCTTCCTGGATGGCCTTGAACATGGACTTCAGGCTGCTCCGGTCAATGCCGTAAATGTGATACCACTGGATAAGGAT
>CBFGWJ010000170.1:0-5404 GCA_965652335.1 uncultured Gammaproteobacteria bacterium
TCCAGCGGCACTTCATCGCTGTCATCGGCAACCACGGCAACAGCTTCCAGCCGGGTGACGGGCAACGCATTGTCCGCATTCTCCCCGGCCAGTGCGGCCATCACGGCATCGGCCCGCGCCTGGGCCAACGCAGTCAATTCGGCATCTCCCACCGGCTCAGCCGCAATCAGCTTCTGCCGCAGTGCTTCGAGATAGGCCGTTTCATCCAGTACCGGCTGGGCTTTTTCGGGATCCTCGCCATCAGGAATGCTGCTGTATTGCTGTTGCAATGCAACGAAATCTTCAGCCGTCATCGAGGTGGCCAGCAATTGCTCCATCACCTGGCGGCGTTGCGAGGTGGTCAGTTCGCTGGCGCTGACCTGCAGTTCACCCATGGCCGTCGCCAGGCGCTGCTCGGCCTGCTGGGTTTGCAGCGCCCGTGTGTCCACTTCGCCGGCATAGGTGCCGGCCACTTCCAGCTTCAATTCAGGCCGCTGGCGCATGGCTTCCGCCAGTTTCAGCAGGGATTCGCGGTCGGGAGGAGAAATTTCCGCCTTGCCGGCGCTGAAGCGCAGCGTACCGAAATCTTCCGAATCCACGCCCACCAGGGATCCCAGCAAACGGAACGGTGCGGTAACCACTTTGGTCAGCAGGTTGCCGATGGCTCTCCACACGATCCCGCTGATTTTGAATGTGGGATCATTCAAATCACCTGCCACCGGCAGGTCGACGTCGATGACTCCATTACTGTCCTTCAACAGGGCCACCGCAAACTTCAGCGGCAAGCTGGTGCCGGAAGCGTTTTCAACTTTGTCGCCCACCGTCATTTCACGAATGACGATGTCGTTGGCACCAAGCAGCTGGCCTTTGTTGATCTTGTAATCCAGCTGCAGGTCCATGCGGCCCGAATCGATTTCCCAACCCGCAAATTCAATGGTGTAAGGCGTGATGCGCTCCATCTCCAGGTTACGGAAGGTCATCTGGATATCGGTGTACCCGGTTGGATCCCAGGCGTTCAGGCTGCCGCCGATGCGCGCCAGGCCGAACTCGTTCACCTGCCCTTCCAGGTCCACGCGAGCCGGCTCTTCGCTGTTGGTGGCCAGGGTGGAAATAGTGCCGTCCAGGGATCGGATGGCTGCCGCGAAAGGCAGCGGCAGGCTCAGGTCAGAAAAATCCAGGCCGGCATCGCTGATCCGGAATCCGGCAATGGTAATGGCCAGGGGCGCTGCCGAATCATCCCCAGTTGGCTCGGCGGTTTCAGCCTTCTCGCTTTCGACCATCAGGCCGTCGAGGTTGGTGGTCTTGTCCCGGGCAATCTGCAACCGGCCATAGGGCTGGTCGAACTTCAGCTCCGAGGTATGGATGCTGTTGGCCGCAAGATCGACTTCCACCCGCTCAATGGCCAACTGCTGCCAGGCAAGCAGCTTTTCCTGTTGTCGCTGGTCGCTGATTTCCAGCCCTGCAACCTCCACCAACCCCCGGAAAGCGCCCGGCTGGTCGGGACCGGCCACAACCTCCCCATTCAACGTCAGGCCGCCGGAATTGAGTGTGACACGGGCCAGGCGGTTCACCCAGGGCTGCGCCAGCTGCAGTTGCAGGGAATCCAGGCCGAAACGTCCGCTGGTGGAGAATTCAGGCAGCACCACGGCTTCGCCTTCAAACCGGCCGGACCCACCGCTGGCCAATGCGAACGCAGCCTGCACCGGCAGGCGGGTGCCCGGCTGGTTGTCGATGCCGGCCACCTCCAGGCTGATGTCCTGCAAACCCACTTCGGCAATGGGGTCAGTACTCGCATCCCGGTAGCGGACAGCGGCCTGCTCGAGGCTCAACCGGGCCAGCTGGACATGCCAGGCTGCCGTGCCTGTGGAAGCACGGGCGGGACTTGCATCAGCGCCTGTCTTCTCCCCGGCGAAGTCCGCCAGCAATCGGTCGAGGTTCAGGCTGCCTTCCGCAGATGCATCGAGGTTCAACCGGGCCCCCTGCAATTCCACTGACGCGATATCCAGTTCCTGTTGCGGCCAGCGCAAGCTGGCGCCGTTCACCTGCAAGACCGGCAGGTCGATCAGCGGATCGGGTTCATCAGGCAGGTAAACTTTCCAGCCATCAAAGCTGGCGTGGAAGTCATCCACCCGGGCGGACAGGTCCTGTCCGGGCATCTGTTCCACCCGGTAATTGAAGCCCCATTCGAGATGGTCACCGGTAACGCGCGCAGTGGTGAACAACCGCAGGTAGTGGTCGAAGTCCTTCAGTATCCTGCCTTGTACGGTCACGTTCCCGGCGGACTGTAATGGCGCCAGCTGCAGGCTGCCCTGCCAGGCAATTTCGCCACCCGATGCCGTGTGGATTCGAACCTGCTGCTGGCCGGATTCATCCGGCAGCGTGGTGAGGTGCGAAACCTCGGCATCGATGGGCCCCAGCGTCACGCCAAATGTGCCGTATTCGAGGTGATCAGTCAGCAAGATGCCGGCATTGCTGACCTGCAGCTTTTCAATCACCAGACGTGGCAGCGGCCTGGCTTCAGTCTCGGCTTCGGCTTTTTCCGCGACCGGAAAGGAGTCGATCAGCCGGCCAAAGCGGTCATCGCCTGGCGCAAACCGCTCCCAGTTCAGCTGCAGGCCGGCCAGGCGGATCTCCTTGAAGGTCCAGGCCCAGCGGAACAGGCTGCTGGCCTGCAGGTTGAAAAAATAATCATCATAGGAGAACAGCAGCGTACCATCGGTATCGCGCATCTCCGTGTCTTTCATCTGCAGGGTGAGCAGGAAAGGATTGACCCGGATTTCACCGAAACTCAGTGTACGGCCGAGCTCCGCCACTTTCTTCGTTGCCATGCGCTCCAGCAGCCTGGGTGCACCGTAAAAACCTCCCAGGGTGTAGATCAGGAATACCAGGCACACCCAGAAAGGCCAACGGCGCGGACTGAGCCATTTGCTCCATGAGTTGCCTGCAGCGCTACTCGTACCCAAAGCCGGGGTAGCGCGATGTTCGTCCTGACCGGAACCGGATACACTGCTGGCTTCGGAGTCTTTCACCTGTCACCTCGTCAATCTATTCAATCCCCTGCTCACTGCGTGCTTCCCGCCGCGCCGCGGCCTGGGCAATCGCCATCCGGTAGCTGATGTAATACTTGTAGATGTTAGCCACATACTGTACTGGTTCACGACCGACTTCCCTGGCAACGACTACCTCCACATTACCAAACCATTTGTTGGGGTCCAGTCCCTGGGCTTCGGCCTTCTTGCGCAGGCTGGCAATCCGGTTCGGCCCCGCGTTGTACGCAGCCATGGCCAGCAAGGTCTGGTTCACCAGGTCGATCGCAGGATCATTGAAATATCGCGAACGCAGGAAATTGACGTACTTTACACCCGCGTGGATGTTGGCATCGGATGTGGAGATGTCTGGTATCCCGACATTGGGATCGGCTGCGGTGGTCGGCAGCAATTGCATGATGCCAACCGCTCCCGCGTGGCTGCGTGCGGCGGGATCCAGCCGTGATTCCTGGTAGCCCTGGGCAGCCACCAACAGGTAGTCCATGCCGTACTGCTCACCGTATTTCCTGAAAATTTCAGATACGGCATTGAACCGCTCGTAATTGCCACTCTCCAGCGCATTCTCGACCCACTTGAAATCCCGTACATAGCGGTTGATCAGCATGTTGCCATGCAGCGTGCCTTCCCTGTAATTCTTCATGTGGGCATTCAGCGCCGCCATAAGCTCCGGGCTGTCCTTGCGGAAGGCGTAGCCAATCTTTGCGCCTTCGCGCAGCACCAGATCGTCGCGTATGACCAGCTTGTCAAACACGCCTTCAAACATTCTGGCCTTGTAGTCATCGATTACGGCCCAGGGCAGCAAACCGGCTGCCACCATCTCCAGCAGGTCCTCGTCTTCCAGGCGATCGGATATGAACTGGATATCAATAGGTGGCTGGCCGTTGGCCACGAGCTGGTCGCTGAGATTGCGCAGGCTCTCACAGTAGCTGCTGGTTTCGCGCACATGGATGGTTTTGCCGGCCAGGTCCTGCAGCGTTGTGAGGTTCTCGGCCGTAGGCCCGGTTATCATGATTTCCTTGACCGAACTGCTGAGCGGGTTGCTGAAATCCACCTGTTCCAGCCGATCCGGGGTAATCGTCAGTCCGGCCACAGCGATATCACCCCGCCCCTCCAGCAGGCCAGGAATCAGCTGTTCCCGGCTGACCGGAATGAATACTACATACACCCGTTCAAATGACTTGCGGTCTTTGTTGATGGCCTCCTCGAAGCCCTTCATGCTTTCCACCGCGAAGCCCTGCTCACGGCCATCCTGGTAGTAATAGCGCCCCAGACCGTAAACGGTGAGCACCCGGATCATCCGGCGCTCCATCATGCCGGGCAGGTCTCCGGTCCAGGGCCTGGCGATGACCTTCAGGCCCAACTGGGATTCCAGGTCCTCCAGAGTCGGTCCGGTGGATGCAGGAATCTCCTCGACCCCGGCCTCGTGCGCGGCGTTTGGCTCAGCCGCTGTGGCGCCATGCGCAGCCTGCTCGACAGCCACGTCCGGCTGGGGCGATTGCAGTGACACGTCCGGTTCGCAACCGGTTAACAGCAACAGCTGCGCAACGATCATGGCGACTCGAAACTTCATGGTGACTGGGCTCTCTGCAGGGACATGAACCGACATTGTAAACTGGGTAATGTCGCTTTGGCGTGAGTGCAAATCACGATTTTTTAGAGCGCACAAATTAAATCTGCTTTAATTTTGAGCAAATTCATCGCTTCGTCGCAAACTTCAAAATTCCCGAAAAATGACGAACGGATTTTTTTCAGTAACTTGTAAATTTTTCCTGATTCAGAGATTCAGGAATCTGGGCTAAGTTCGATTTTTCCGGGGTTGACTCCTTGCACTTACAGCCATAACCTGTCCATCCCGTTCGAAGAAGTCCGAACCGCCGGAAGGCCGACCCGCCGGAAGGCAAACAGGGCAACCGAACAACGGAATAAGTCCAGATGGTACTGGACATGTCACCCCGACCGGGCTCTGTCTGAAACGGTCGTACCATTAGGGGTGACTCGAAAGGGAAACGCGATCCCTGGAGATAGACGTAACGAAGCTGAGGCGTAAAAACCATAGTAGGCGGGGCGTCGATAAAAAAGAACGGGCGTAGAAGGTCCGTAACCGGAATCGAGCGACAGAGCTGAGCGACGCCGGATGAAGATGGAAAGGCCTAGGAGGATCTGCAGTCCACTGTTAGCGGAGTTCCACCACTTCTACACGAGAGAGGAAGCGCAAGCTTCCTCTCTTTTTTTTGCCCGCAGGAAAACCACCCAGGCAGCGACCGGAAATCTGCTGCTGTCAATTCCGCGTGAATTCCGGAGTTTCGTAATACAATAGCGCCTCCGCAACAGGGAAAGAACCAGCACCATGCAGGCCGGCGCTGGCCCGGGAATTGTCT
>CBFGWJ010000171.1:0-5390 GCA_965652335.1 uncultured Gammaproteobacteria bacterium
CAAGATATTTTTGGCACGCAAACCGCGTTTGACACACCAAAACCCACGCGACTTATACAGCGCATCCTGCAAATCGCCTCCGATAAAGACTCGCTCGTCCTCGACAGCTTCGCCGGCTCTGGCACCACCGGCCACGCCGTGCTGAAGCAGAACGTCGAGGATGGCGGCAATCGGAAATTCATCCTGGTGGAAATGGACGACAATATTGCCCGGACCGTCACTGCCGAGCGCGTCAAACGCGTTGCCACCGGCTACACCAACACCAAAGGCAATGACATCGAGGGCCTTGGCGGCGGCTTCCAGTTCTGCCGCCTCTCCGCTGAACCACTGTTCGATGCCGAAGGCCAGATCCGCCGCGACGTGAGCTTTGCGCAACTGGCCGAGTTCGTCTGGTTTGCGGAAACCGGCGCCGGCGTCACCGGCGCCCCGGATTCGCCGCTGCTGGGTGTCCACGAGGGCCGCGCCATCTACCTGCTCTACAATGGCATCCTCAAGGACAAATCGATTGCCGGCGGCAACGTGCTCACCGGCCCGGTGTTTGATGCCCTACCTGAATTTGCTGGCCCGAAGGTGATCTACGCTGCCGCCAATCGCATGGGCGCACGCACCACGCGCGAGGGCATCACATTCAAGCAAACTCCTTACGCATTGGAAGTGTAAGCGATGAATGGTGAGCGCAAGATCATCATGATTGCCGGGCCGAACGGTGCTGGCAAGACGACCTTCGCGCGTGAATTCCTGCCCAACGAAGCAAATTGCCCGGTTTTCGTGAATGCCGATCTGATAGCGGCCGGGTTGGCACCATTCGCGCCACAAACTGCCGCCATGCAGGCGGGCCGATTGATGCTGAGGCAAATCGAACGTCACTTGACTGCTGGCGAAAGCTTCGCGTTCGAGACCACGCTTTCTGGGCGGAATTACCTGGCCCGAATCCCGGTCTGGCAGGCCGCCGGCTATCGTGTGGAGTTGATTTTTTTGAGACTGAACAGCCCGGACGAAGCTGTTGCCCGGGTTGCCCAGCGAGTGCGTCAGGGAGGGCATGATGTGCCGGAAGCCGTGATTCGGCGGCGGTTCGAAGCCGGCCTGAAAAATCTGCGCCGCTACTATGCGCCACTGGTCGATGGCTGGGCGCTGTACGACAATTCGGGAAACGCACCTGTTCTGTTGGATTGGGGTGAGAAATGACGAACGAACGACCGATCAGTGAAGCGAAATCATCCCGCCTGCGAGGTTCCTGGACAGCATTGAAACGTGCTGCCGAACGCGCCCATCAAATTGCTGCCCAGACTGGAACCGCTGTTGTCATCCAGCATGAAGGCAGGATCGTCCATATCTATCCCAAGACCGCCGTCACTGCATCGGGTGTACGGGAAGGCGAGCCCGGGTATGGTGACAAGACGTGACCACGTTTAGTCCCAAGGTTTACCAGCAGCAGGTGCTAGACAGCGTCGAGGCCTATTTCAAGGCCTGCCACGAACTTCCCTCACCGTCGATTGCCTTTACCGCCACCACCGAGCGCCTGTGGGGCCGGGGCAACCCGTACAACCCGCTGTCGGGCTTTCCCGCCGACATGCCGTATTTCTGCCTGCGTGTGCCCACCGGCGGCGGCAAGACCTGGCTGGCGGCGAAGAGCGTGGCGCTGGTCAACACGCACCTGCTGCGCACCGAGCACAGCGTGGTCCTGTGGCTGGTACCCAGCAAGCCGATCCGCGAACAGACTTTGCGGGCCTTGCGCGACCGCAAGCATCCCTATCACACCGCGCTGCGCGAGGCGGGGCCAATTACAGTATTGGACCTCGATGAGGCGAAGAGCGTGACTCGAGCCACGCTGGATACATCCACCACGATCATCGTCGCCACCCGGCAGGCGTTTCAGGTGGAAGATGAGGAGTCGCGCAAGGTTTACCAGAGCAGCGGTGCGCTGATGCACCACTTCGACAACCTGTCGCCAACCCAGCGTGATGAGTTGTTGAGCGACGGCGAAGGCGCCCAGCGCACCACTCCCTGTTCCCTGGCCAACGTGTTGCGCCTGCGTCGCCCGTTCGTTGTGGTGGATGAGGCGCACAACAGCCGAACTGAACTCGCCTTCGACATGCTGTCGCGCTTCCGCCCAGGCGGTGTGCTGGAGCTCACCGCCACACCCGACCTGGAGCGCACTCCCAGCAACGTGCTGCACAGTGTGTCCGCCGCCGAACTGAAGGCGGAAGAGATGATCAAGTTGCCGGTCGTGCTGGAAACCGAACCGAACTGGCAACAGTGCCTGGCCGATGCCATCGGCCGCCGCGATGCCCTGCACAAGCTGGCCGATGAAGAGCGTCGTGCGGGCGCGGATTACCTGCGTCCGGTGGTGTTGATTCAATCCGAACCTCGCCGCAGCGGCGTCGAAACGCTGGATTTCGAGCGGGTACGCAACGAACTGATCACCAATCATGGCGTTCCGGCCAACGAGATTGTGGTGGCGACCGGTGATGAAAAAGGGCTGGAACAGATCGATACCGACTACAAACTGGGCATTGCCGACCCGGCCTGCCCGGTGAAGTTTGTCATTACCCAACGCGCCCTGGCCGAGGGCTGGGATTGCCCCTTCGCTTACATTCTGGTGAGCATGGCTTCGCTGTCGTCCGCCACGGCAGTGGAGCAGTTGCTGGGGCGCGTGTTGCGACAACCCGGCGCCAGTCATCGGCAGGCCAGGGCGTTGAACCAGTCTTATGCCTTCGTTGTTTCGCGCAACTTCGCCGAGACGGCCGGGGCGCTGCGTGACCGGCTGGTAACTGGGGCTGGCTTTGAACGGCGGGAAGTCGCCGAATTTGTCACGGCGGCCCGCGCCGATCAGTCGCGGCTGGACCTGGAAGGACATGCCGGCCGTGTGGTGGTTCGGCCTGTGGCCATCACCCTGTCCGAGAAGCCCAATTTAAGAGGTGTGCCGAAGCAGGTGCGTGAGAAGGTGAGCTGGGACGCCAGGCGCAGCACCCTCACCATCAGTACGCCGCTTACAGAAGATGAGGCCGAGGTTCTGAAGGCATCGGTCACTTCGGAAACCGCTGCGGTAGCCATTGTGGAAGCCGCTGAAGTCAGCCGCACCACAGCCATCGAGTTTTTCCAGACGCCGGCAGAGCTGGGCAAGCGTTTCCGAGTACCGCAGCTTGCCGTGCGGGTGCAGGGCGAGTTGGCGTTGTTCGACGATCCGGAAGTACTCGAGTATCCATGGGACCTGTCGACCTACGATGCCGCGCCACTTGCCGATGACCTGACCGCCCTGGGCGCCAACCAGATTGCCTCAGGTGGTGAGATCGATGTGGATGATGAGAGCGGCAAGGTGGTTTCCCGATTCCTGCCCGACTTGCAACGTGATCTCGGATTGGTTTATCAACCCGAGAACTGGGACGAAGTCCGACTTGCAACCTGGCTGTGCCGGAATCTTCCCGAGCCTTCGCTCACCCACGCCAGCAAGCAGGCATTCGTGGCCAAGTGGCTCACCGAACTGCTGAACCGGGATGACTTCTCTTTGGCCCGCGTCAACCTGCAGAAATTCCTGATCCGCAACCTGCTGGAGGTGCGGATTCGAGCGCTGCGCAAACAGGCGGTTGGCAAGGCCTACCAGCAGGCACTGTTCGGTGAAGATGCCGCCTCCCGCGTGGCGGTAACCGACCAGTACGCTTTTGAGTTTCATGCGCAGGCTTATGCACCCAGCCGTGATTATGACCCTCAAACCTCCACTTTCGGGCCATTCGACTTTCGCAAACACTACTACGGCCGCATCGGCGACTTCGACAGCAAGGAAGAATTTGATTGTGCCTGTCAGCTGGACATCTGGGCGCAGCAGGGCCGCATCGAGTTCTGGGTGCGTAACCTGGTGCGGCGCGAAGGCAGCTCGTTTTTCCTGCAAAAAGCCGATGGCCGGTTCTACCCGGACTTCCTGTGCCAATTGCCTGGAACAGGCGACCAGCCAGGCGCAGTCCTGGCGGTTGAGTACAAAGGCGCCGATCGCTGGGCCGCGGCGCAGGATGACCGGCTGATCGGTGAGCTGTGGGCCAACCTGTCCGAAGGGCGTTGCCGGTTCGTGATGGTGAAGGACCGGCGATGGGAGTGGATTGAGAAATGCCTGGATTGAGCTGATCGCAAGTCGCCTGTAACCGCCAAATCCATCGCGCCTGGCCGCGTAACGCCTATGCCGGATTCAGGTGGGTTACCAGTTTTGAACTGCAACGTGTTGGAACCTATCCCGTCTACCCTGCCATGTGGGGTTCCTGGCCATTTCAACTGGCTGCTTCTCCCGCGGCCAGGCGCGCGAGCAGTTCAACATGCACATCCAGCGCATCGATCACCCGGTAGCCCGGCGCCTGTCCGTCGAATGCGAGGTTCAGGTCGGTTCTCCGGCCAGTACGATTGCCTCCGCGCCCTGTTCGTCAACCATGCGCCAGCCGGCATCGAGGAACAGTTGCCGCTGGGCTGGCGAGCACGAGCCTGCCACCGCAATCTCCTGATGGTCAGGCGCAATGGCTCGCCCCTGGCCTCCATCGCAGCGGTCAGGCGCTGGTAATAAACCACGGTGGCCGCAACCCCGATGCTGCCGATAAGCCCGATATGCATAGATCTCTCCAAAATGGTTGCAGACGATAGGGGGCAAACGGATCATCGCCCGGAAGACACTTTCCCGGTTTCAGCCCCGGTTAGCGGGTGCATGATTCCAACTGGTTATCTGGCAACCAGCCTGGAACATTATTGTTCCTTTCCTGATTTCTCTTCCAGTACGCGCCTGGCCAGCCATTCATCAAAGTGATCCGCGTAGGCCTTGCAGGCGTTGTTGTCGATGAAAGGATTGGCGCCGGGGTTTGCGGCAAGCCGGGCAAGCTTGTCCTCCATCCCGAACAGCGAAGGGTGGGGCGCCAGCAGGATATCGCAGGACAGGTTGCGGATGAGCGCAATGCTGTTGCTGATCAGCTGGGCGTTGTCGGGTGAAATGTCCGGGTCAGAGAACCGGTATCCGTCCGCCGAGACCGGGCTGAGGCTGTCGGCATAAACCATGTTCAGGCAAGTGGATTCTTCACAGCTTTGCCAGGTCCAGGTGGTGCCGCCGGGGGTGTGGCCCGGCGTGTAATGCGCGGTGAGGGTGGTGTTGCCCAGGGTCAGAACCTGCTGGTCCGCGATCATGGAAACATTCCGCACCGGCGGAAAACGGTTGGCTTCCGTACCGAACGCGTACTGCGGATCTTCGGGCAACAGTTCGCCGCTTTGCAGTACCGCCAGGCTACCCTCGCTGGCCAGCACTTGCGCGCCCGTATGGCGCTGCAGGGCGGCGATGCCGCCGGCATGGTCGAAATGCGCGTGGCTGTTGAGAATGTATTGGATGTCCCGCGGATCAAATCCTGCGGCCCGGATGTTGGCATCGA
>CBFGWJ010000172.1:0-5388 GCA_965652335.1 uncultured Gammaproteobacteria bacterium
CGTCTTTCTCGAGGAATGAAGTGCCGGGCAGGAATACATGGGCAAAGCGCGCGGTTTCATTGAGGAAAATGTCCTGCACGATCAGGCATTCCAGTGAACGCAATGCATGCTCCACGTGCTGCGTGTTCGGGTCGGACTGGGCCACGTCCTCGCCCTGGCAGTACAGGCCACGGAAGCGGCCGCTGATCGATGCGTCAAACATGTTGGGGATGCGCAGGCCCGGCTCGGGTTGCAGCTGCACTTTCCACTCGTTTTCAAACAGTGCGCGCACAGCCGGGTCAGAGACATGGCGATAGCCCGGGAGCTCGTGCGGAAACGAGCCCATGTCGCAGGAGCCCTGCACATTGTTCTGCCCCCTGAGTGGATTCACGCCTACGCCTTCACGGCCCAGGTTGCCGGTGAGCATGGCCAGGTTGGCGATGCCCATCACCGTGGTCGAACCCTGGCTGTGCTCCGATACGCCTAGTCCGTAATAAATGGCTGAATTGGGACCAGCAGCAAACAGGCGGGCGGCCGCGCGCAGTTCGGACGCCGGAATGCCGGTTACCCGTTCGGTCGCTTCCGGTGAATTGTCTTCACGCAGGATGAACTCGCGCCATTGCTCATAGGCCTCGGCTTCGCAGCGCTCGGCGATGTAGTCTTTGGCCTCCAGGCCTTCGGCTACAATCACATGCGCCATGGCGTTGATGAAGGCAACGTTGCCACCGGGCTTCAGCGCCAGGTGATGGGTGGCTTTCACATGTGCGCCGGAAACCAGCTCGATGCGACGCGGATCCACCACGATCAGCTTGGCGCCCTCGCGCAAGCGGCGTTTCAGCCGCGAGGCAAACACCGGGTGGGCATCGGTCGGGTTGGCGCCCATCACCATGATTACATCGGATTTGGCCACCGAGTTGAATGCCTGGGTTCCGGCGGATTCGCCCAAAGTGGTTTTCAGGCCATAGCCGGTGGGTGAATGGCACACCCGTGCGCAGGTATCGACATTGTTGTTGCCAAAGGCCGCGCGCACCATCTTCTGCACCAGGTAGGTTTCTTCATTGGTGCAACGCGACGAGGTGATGCCGCCGATGCTGTCCGGGCCGTATTTCTCCTGTATCGATTTCAGCCGGCCGGCGGCGAAGCTGATGGCTTCTTCCCAGCTCACTTCTTTCCACGGCTGGTTGATGCTGTCACGGATCATCGGCCGGGTGATGCGGTCTTCGTGCGTGGCATAACCGTAAGCGAAGCGGCCCTTGATGCAGGCATGCCCTTCATTGGCCAGGCCCTGCTTGTTGGGCGTCATGCGCACCACGGTGTCTTTGCCGGACGCGTCAGGCTTGATCTCCGCATGGAAAGAGCACCCCACGCCACAGTAGGCGCAGGTGGTGGTGACGCTGCGTTGCGGTTCGCCCAGCTGCAATACCGAGTTTTCCACCAATGCCGTGGTGGGGCAGGCATTCACGCAGGCGCCGCAGGAGACACACTCCGAATCCATGAAATCTTCGTTCTGCCCGGCCGTGACCTGCGACTCAAACCCACGCCCGCTGACGGTGAGCGCGAATGTGCCCTGGATATCATCACAGGCACGCACACAGCGATAGCAAACGATACAGGCCGCCGGGTCAAAGGTGAAATAAGGGTTGGAATCGTCCCTGGCGCAGGCGAGGTGATTCTCGCCGGACTTGCCATAGCGCACCGTGTTGACACCCAGGGTATCTGCCAGGTCATGCAATTCGCATTCACCGTGCGGCTGGCAATCTTCCGGGTGATCGGAAAGATAGAGTTCCACCACATTGCGCCGCAGCTGGTGCAGCTTGTCCGTCTGGGTTTTCACCACCATGCCGGCTTCGGCCGGCGTGGTGCATGAAGCAGGAAAGCCCCGCCGCCCTTCAATCTCCACCAGGCAGACACGGCAGGAACCGAATGCATCCAGGCTGTCCGTGGCGCAGAGTTTGGGCACATCGCAACCGGCTTCGGCCGCAGCGCGCATCACCGAACTGCCCTGCGGCACGGTGACCTCGTGGCCGTCGATGGTCAGCGTGACCGGTTTACCGATCTGCAGCGGTTTCGGGGTGCCGAAATCCTTCAGGCGCTGGAATACGATGTTCTGCGTAGTGCTGCTCATGTCATGCAAGTCCCTGATTCATATCATTCATTATGTCAGAAATAACCTGAAAATTTGACCGTCAATGTCCTGGAGGTTCCTGCAGGTGGCCGGAATGTCCAGGAGGAATGCTTCAGGTCAGCGCTGAAAGTCCTCGGCAAAATGCTGCAACGAACTGCGCACCGGCATCGGCGTCAGGCCACCCATGGCGCACAGGGAACCGAGTTCCATGGTGTCGCAGAGTTCCCTGAGCAGTTCGCCGTTGGCGGCGCGGTTGTCGTTGGCGATGATGCGATCAATCACTTCCACGCCACGTACCGAGCCGATCCGGCACGGCGTGCATTTGCCGCAGGATTCGATCGCGCAGAACTCCATGGCAAAACGCGCCTGCTGCGCCATGTCCACCGTATCGTCAAACACGACGATACCGCCGTGGCCCAGCATGGCGCCGATTTCCGCCAGCGCCTCGTAATCCAGCTTCACATCCCACTGCGACTCCGGCAGGTAGGCGCCCAGCGGACCTCCCACCTGGATGGCGCGCATCGGCCTGCCCGTTGCCGTACCGCCGCCAAATCCTTCAACCAGCTCACGCAGCGTACTGCCGAACGGCAGTTCCACCAGCCCGCCGCGTTTGATATTGCCGGCCAGCTGCACCGTCAGGGTGCCAAGGGAACGACCCGTGCCGAAATCCTTGTAATAACCAGGACCTTTGGCCAGCACCGTGGTCACCGCGGCAAAGGACAGCACGTTATTCACCACGGTGGGCTGGCCCATCAGGCCCTTGATGGCCGGGAGCGGCGGTTTGAAACGGACCAGGCCGCGCTTGCCTTCAAGGCTGTCCAGCAATGAAGTTTCTTCACCACAAATGTACGCACCGGCACCAATACGCAAGTGCAGGTGAAATGCCTTGCCGCTGCCCTGGATGTCCTCACCGAGGAAGCCAGACGCTTTCGCCGCGGCAATGGCCCGCTCCAGGATGACTCTGGCCCGCGGATATTCCGAACGCAGGTAGATGTAGCCCTCAGTGGCGCCCACCGCCATGGCGGCGATGGTCATGCCTTCCACCAGTTGCAGGGGATCGGCTTCCATCAACAGGCGGTCGGCAAACGTACCGGAATCACCTTCATCGGCATTGCAGACAATGTATTTCTGTCCAGCCGGCGCATCCAGCACGGTCTGCCACTTGATGCCGGTGGGAAAGGCCGCACCGCCCCGCCCGCGCAGGCCGGATTCCTTGACCTCGTCAACAATCACCTGCGGTTCGAGTTCCAGTGCACGCGCCAGGCCTTCAAAACCACCCAGGGACTGGTAGTGCTCAACAGAAACCGGGTCACCCAGGCCAGCGCGCTCAAAGGTCAGGCGCTGCTGGTTTTTCAGCCAGGGAATCTCTTCCACCAGCCCCAGCGAAAGCGCGTGTTCCGTCGCATCCGGGAAGCCGTTTTCAAACAGGCCGGGGACATCAGCTTCGGTCACCGGCCCAAAACCGTAGCGCTTGCCTTCCCATTCCACCTCCACCAGCGGCTCCAGCCAGAATGCCCCGCGTGAACCGCTACGGATGATTTCCAGCTCGATGTTGCGGCGGTCCGCCTCAGCCTGTATGGCAGGCACCAGGGCATTCGCGCCCAGCGCCATGGACGTGGTGTCCTGTGGCACAAATACCCGCACATTCATGAGGCGGGCTCCAGCAGCGTCTGCAGCAGTTGCTCAAAGCGTTTCGGAGTGACGCGGGCGTGGATATCGTCATCAATGCGCACCGAAGGCGTGCAGGCGCAATTGCCCAGGCAGTAAACCGGTTCCAGTGAGAACCGGCCATCCGCCGTGGTCTGGCCGAAATCGATGCCCAGCAGTTCCTTGACATGCGTTTCCAGCTCCGCCGAGCCCATGGCCTGGCAGGCTTCGGCCCGGCATACCTGGATCAGGTGCTCGCCCGCCGGTTGCGAACGGAAGTCATGGTAAAAATGCATCACACCATGCACTTCAGCGCGCGACAGGTTGAGCTTGCGTGCCAGCAGTGGAATGGCCGCTTCGGGTACATAACCAAAATGCGCCTGCACCGAGTGCAGGATGGGTAACAGCGGCCCCAACTGGCCGGTGTGATCTTCAACTATTCTTGTTACCGTTTCTTCCAGTTTTGACTCGGCTTGCATAAGACCTCAGTGTTTGAATCAACGTAGCGGGTTCCGGACATGTTCATGCGGCAAACTGGTAGCCGGCAAATTTCTTGCGCAGCTCCAGCTTGCTGATCTTGCCGGTGGCGGTATGCGGAATCTCTTCCACAAACACCACTTCCTCGGGGATCCACCATTTGGCGATTTTACCCTGCAGGAAACCCAGGATTTGATCAGGCGCGACATCGGAACCCGGTTCGCGCACCACGATCAGCAGCGGGCGCTCGCTCCACTTCGGGTGCGGCAGGCCTATCACCGCCGCCTCGGCCACACCTTCGCAGCCTACCGCGGCATTTTCAACATCGATGGAGGAAATCCACTCACCACCCGACTTGATCACATCCTTGTCACGGTCGGTTATCTGCATGTAGCCGTCCGGATCGATGGTGGCGATATCACCGGTATCAAACCAGCCATCGGCGTCCACCGCGCTTTCTTCCATGCGGTAATAGGCCTTGGTAATGCTGGGGCCGCGCACCAGCAGATGGCCAAATGCCTTGCCGTCCCGCGGCTGTTCCACGCCATCGCTGTTGACGATTTTCATCTCCACCATGAATGGCGCGCGGCCCTGTTTTTCCTTCAGCTTGAGCTGTCCCTCGCGATCCAGCTTGCGTGAAGAATGCTTCAGCTTGCCGACGGTGCCGATGGGCGACATTTCCGTCATGCCCCAGCCGTGCATGACTTCCACGTCGTAATCGAGCTCGAACGTACGGATCATCGAGGGCGGGCAGGCCGCGCCACCAATCAGCACTTTCTCGAGATAGGGCAGCTTCAGGTCATGTTCGCGCATATAGTGCAGCAGGCCCATCCAGACAGTCGGCACGGCAGCGGAAGCCTTGACCTGCTCGGTATCCAGCAACTCGTATATGCTGGCGCCGTCCATGCCACAACCGGGCAACACCATTTTCACGCCGGCGGCCGGCGAGGCGTAGGTGATGGCCCAGGCATTGGCATGGAACATTGGCACCACTGGCAGGATGGAATCCTCCGAACTCAGGCCCAGCACATCCGGCTGGTTGACCATCAGCGCATGCAACACATTGGAACGGTGCGAGTAGAGCACGCCCTTGGGGTGGCCGGTGGTGCCCGAGGTGTAGCACAGGGCGGCGGCGGTATTCTCGTCAAACGTCTTCCAGG
>CBFGWJ010000173.1:0-5361 GCA_965652335.1 uncultured Gammaproteobacteria bacterium
AGCATCTCCAGCGAGAAGCGCAAATAGGCATCGGGAGTCATGCCATCGCGCAGCGTGCTGGTGCTGGTCAGGTAGTCGGTGGGCCGGAAACGACGCTCGCTGATGACTTCATTATCGAGGTTGAACAGTTTCACCTGGATTTCCGGGTAGGGCTGCGGCTGGCGCGCGCGGTTGACGATGGTGGCGTTGAGTAACAGCACGCGCGGCCGCGAAGGATGGCTGAGCATTTCGCGGCTGACCAACTCGATGCTGCCGGTATCCCGGAATGGCGCCGCCGGTGGCGCATCTTTCACGCCCAGGCTCACCAGCGACCGGTCAACCGTTTCGCGATCGATGTTGATGTAGCCAAAATAACTGCCCACCCAATAAGCGCTGCCGATCAGCAGCACCAGCCCGGCGGCAATCCAGACGACCCGCAGCCAGGGCCCGGCCTTGCGTGCCGATGCGGACAGGTTCGTCGGGTCAGGCAGCGGCGCTTCCTCCGTGTCGGGTGTTGCCGGTGCTTCAGGCTGCTCCAGTGCTATTGCGCCGCCCAAAATGGGTGGCTCGCCCGTGGGCGCGGGCACTTCCCCGGCACTGGGCCACTCATCAAACAGGGCATCGAGCGCATTGGCCAGCTTTTTGCAGCGACCACAGCGGTACTGGCCCTTGGCCCGGGACAGCAACACGGCGTTGACCGGGTGAACGGTATGGCAGCCCTGGCAGCGGGTGTACATGATGGGATTTTCAGTCCGGTTCGCGTGGCGGGAAGTGTGGCAAGGGGGCCTCAGGGTTGCCGGGCGGCCTCTTCTTCGGCGGCAGCCTGCTCGGCCAGGAAACGGTAGCGTTCCAGGTCGGCGGCGAATTTCTCCCGCGTGGCCTGCTCGCGTTGGCGGATTTCTTCCATGTTGCGGTCATTGGCGGCCATCTTGCGCTTCATCACTTCGATATTGCGGAACTCTTCCGGCGGTATCTCCAGCCCGGCACGCTGCTTGTCAGCCAGTTCCCTGAGGGTGCCGGCATAGGCGGTTTCCAGGCTCTTGCGCGAAGTGGTGAGGAGGTTGGTATCGTATTCCAGTTGCTTCACCTCAACCTGCAACGCATCTTCGATTTCCGCTTCGGAGTGGTAGCGCAGCACCAGCAACGCATCTTTCTGCTTCTGCATCTCGGTCGGGTTGTACAGAGGCTCGGGCCGCTGCATGCCCGACTTGTCGCGCGGCAGCTCACCCTTGGACTCCTTCTTCATTGGAGCGGCGGAAGGTGGCGGCGGCACCAGGCTGACATCGGTTTCGCGGGTGAGCCCCTGGTCGTCCAGCACATCGGCTTTCTTGTCGCCAAACTCCGGCGGCAGTGTTTCGCTGTAGTGCACATTGCCTTCTTCATCCACCCATCGATAGACCTTCTCGCCCTGTGGCTGCGGGTTGCCCTTTCGGCTCTGCGCGTCAGCCAGGCTGGTGGTGAAGATGAACAGGGCCGCAAGGCCGAGGCATATCCAGGTTTTCATGTCAGCTCTCCCCCGTTTCCGATGGGTGGGTTCCATACCGTTGACGATAATCCCGCAGGGCTTGCAGGTCGACTCCTGTGGAGGCCTGCGACTGCAGGAAGTTCAACAGGTCATCCAGGCCGGCGATGGCGATGCACGGAATGCCGAATTGCTCCTGCACCTCCTGGGCTGCGGAGCGTTCGGCCTGGCCTTTTTCCTGCCGGTCCAGCGCAATGGCCACGCCGGCCGGTTGCGCGCCCGCCGTTCGAATGATGTCGATGGACTCGCGCACCGAGGTGCCGGCGGAAATCACATCGTCGATCACCAGCACGCGGCCATTGAGCGGCGCTCCCACGATCACGCCGCCTTCGCCATGATCTTTGGCTTCCTTGCGGTTGTAGGCATACGGCACGTTGCGCCCGTGTTCCTGGCAGAGGGCCACGGCGGTGGCGGCGGCCAGCGGAATACCCTTGTAGGCCGGGCCGAACAGCATGTCAAAGCTGAGGCCGGATTCGCTGATGGCGTTGGCGTAGCAACTGGCCAGCACGGCCAGCGAGCGGCCATCGTCAAAACCACCGGCGTTGAAGAAATACGGGCTGACCCGCCCCGACTTGAGCGTGAACTGGCCAAAGCGAAGGATGCCCTTGTCCAGCGCAAGTTGGAAAAACTGTGTCTTGTAGTCTTTCATCAAAGAGTCCATTCCTGACCTCGAGCATTATAGCCACGCTGTTCCGGTTCGGCCATGACAGCGCATTGGCTGACAGGTATGCTTCGGCACAAGTTCCGGATTCAGGACGTTTCCAATACCATGAAAATCATTTCACTCAATGCCAACGGCATCCGGTCGGCCGCGCGCAAAGGCTTTTTTGACTGGATGCACGCGCAGCAGGCGGACGTTGTATGCATCCAGGAAACCAAGGCGCAGGAAGCGGTGCTTACCGACCCGGTGTTCTATCCCGATGGGCACCACTGTTATTACCACGATGCGCAAAAGCCCGGCTACAGCGGCGTGGCCATCTACAGCCGGCACGAGCCGGACCGGGTGCAGCACGGCCTGGGCAATAAAATGATGGACAGCGAAGGCCGCTGGTTGCAGGCGGATTTCGGCAATCTTTCGGTGGTATCGCTGTATCTGCAGTCGGGCTCCAGCAGCGAGGAACGCCAGGCGGTGAAGTTCAAGGCCATGGACTACCTGATGCCGCGGCTGAAGAAAATGGCCAAAGACGGCCGCGAATACATCATCTGCGGCGACTGGAACATCGCCCACAAACCCATCGACCTGAAGAACTGGCGCGGCAACCAGAAAAACTCCGGCTTCCTGCCCGAGGAACGCGCCTGGCTGGACACGTTGTTTGACAAGGCCGGCTGGGTGGATACGTTCCGCCGCATCGATGAGCGTGAAGAGCAGTACACCTGGTGGTCCAACCGTGGCCAGGCCTGGGCCAAAAACGTGGGGTGGCGCATCGACTACCACATCACCACTCCGGGCATCGCGGAGCGGGCAAAGGCAGCGGCCATCTACAAGGACGAACGCTTTTCCGACCATGCGCCGCTGACACTGGACTACGACTACGAACTGGCAGACGGCAAGCGGTGAACGCCAGCGCGCAGGAGGCATACAAAGGCCTGGCTGGTATCCGCCGCGCGTTCGGCACACCCTCGGCGCTGACCCTGCTGTTGCTGGGATTCGGTTCCGGGCTGCCGTTCCTGCTGATTGCGTCGATGACGCTGTCCACCCGCTTGCGCGATGTGGGCCTGGACCTCGGCAGTATCGGCCTGATCAGCCTGGCCAGTTTCTTCTACCTGCTGAAGTTCCTGTGGGCGCCGCTGATCGATCGGTACACGTTTCCGCTGACAGCCTTTCTTGGGCGCCGGCGTTCGTGGTTGCTGATGTCGCAGTTGCTGGTGGCGGTGAGCCTCGCGGCGCTGGCGCTGACGCGGCCGGAAATGGGTGTGACCGCACTGGTTCTGTGGGTGCTGGTCGGCTCGTTCGCGGGCGCAACGCAAGATTCCGTGGTCGATGCCTACCGCATCGAGGTTGCGCCGGCCAGCGCGCAGGCGGCCCTGGCCGCAACTTACACGCTCGGGTATCGCATCGGCCTGATTCTTGGTGGCGCAGGTGCCCTGTACCTGGCGGAGTTCCAGGATTGGCGCTGGGCATACCTCGGGATGGCGGCGCTGATGTTGTTGCCTATCCTGACCACGCTCCTGTGCCGCGAACCGGTGGCGCCGGAAGAGACGGTGGTGCGGCGGATCGATTTCATCGGCGCGTTCTGGCAGCCGTTCACGTCGTTTTTCTCGAACAATGGAATCCTGCTGGGACTGGTGCTGCTGGCTTTCGTTGGCTTGTTCAAGTTTCCGGACCAGGTGATCGGCGTGATGGCGGGGCCGTTCTACCTCGACAGCGGTTACAGCAAGGCCGACATCGCCACCGTATCCAAGCTCTACGGTATCTGGATGGGCATCTGCGGGGCCTTTCTGGGCGGCGTGTGCGTGGCGGCGTTCGGCTTCCGCCGCATGCTGTTCCTGGCGGCAATCGGCGTGGCGCTGTCCAATCTCGCCTTCCTGATGATGGCGCAGTATCCGTCGCAGATCTGGGCCTTTTATGTCGCCATCAGCGCCGACAACCTGTTCCAGGGTTTTGCCGGTGTGGTGCTGATTGCATTCATGTCATCGCTCACCGACCGCAACTTCACGGCTACCCAATACGCGCTGCTGGTTTCGCTGGCCAACCTGCCGGGAAAGTTCGTCGGCGGACTATCCGGTTTTATCGTCGAGGCCACCTCCTACACCGTGTTCTTCGTTTTCAGCGCGTTGACCGTAGTTCCAACCCTGCTGCTGCTGGCCTGGCTGTGGCGGCGCATTCGCGAGCCGGAGGGGCATGGCCGGAGTGCAGAGCAGGAGTAAGGCCAGGCCCATAGCGGGTTAAACAACAGTTCACTCCGGCACTTGACTCCGACCCCACTACTTCGGGGAATATATGGGTACCCGCAAATTCTTGCGGGAATCATTGGAATCACCATTCGGAGGGTTTCGTCATGAATTGGCTGTCGCGATTTCGTGTTGTGATTGTTGTTCTCATGGGTCTGCTGTCCTACCTCGCCGGCAACACCGCTTTTGCGAAACCCGACTCCAACGACAAGCTCGTCGGCCTGTGGGAAGGGGTGGACACGCTGGATGGCTCGACGATGCGCATTGCAATCGGCGATCTGGACGGTGACAAGCAGCTCGACTTCCGCTGGCATGAGAGCTTTTTCAGCGGTTGCTTCGACATCAACATCCCGCAGGGCCGTGGCGTGATCTCCGGGACCGTGCACCGCCTGGGCAAGGACCAGATCGAGTTGGCGGTGACGAGCTTCGTATGTTTCGATGACGACAACAATGAAGTCGAGCTGGATACATTCTCGATTGAAATGGATTACTCATCCAAGGCAGACATCCTCCTCAAAACCACGGAGGACGGTTTCCCGGGATTCATTCTCTATCGAACGAGTTCCGGCGGCGGCAAATAAGCGGGTTCAGTCCCGGTCGCGGACTTCAAAGCCAAACGGCAGCAAGGCCAGCCGCACCATTTTCAGGTGCTGCAGGGCCAGCGGGATGCCAATGATGGTGATGCCCAGCACGAGGGCCACCGCGAGGTGGAATATTGCCAGTTCCAGTCCGGGCAGGATGATCCAGAGAATGTTCATGATCACGGCCAGTGCGCCGCTGGGAGGCGTCTTTTCGCGTACCTCGCGGCCAAACGGCCAGAAGGCCAGTTCCGCCAGTTTGAAGCACTGCAGGCCGAAGGGTATGCCGATGATGGTGATGCAGAGGATTATGCCGCCGAGCAGGTAGGCGAGCACGACGATAAAGCCTCCGAGTATCAGCCAGGCGATATTCAGCAGGAAATTCATTCT
>CBFGWJ010000174.1:0-5360 GCA_965652335.1 uncultured Gammaproteobacteria bacterium
TGAGTGGAACTGAGAATATTGGCTTTGGTGGAAAACTGGAGCGGGTGATGGGAATGGCTGCGGCACCTCCCTGTGCCTGGCCCTCGCTTCGCTCGGGTCGCTGCGCGCACCCAATCGGCAGTCCTGCCGATTGGTCGAACCCGGAATATTGGTGGGTTCGATTCCGGAAATAGAGGCGGATTGAGTGGAACTGAGAATATTGGCTTTGGTGGAAAACTGGAGCGGGTGATGGGAATCGAACCCACATTGGAAGCTTGGGAAGCTCCTGTTCTACCATTGAACTACACCCGCGGGGTACCGCTTTCCCGCTGATTCTAAACCGGCGGAAGCACGCCGTCATCCGCATTCTCAGCCTGATGGCTCAGGTTCGCAGCACTTTTTCCCAGGTGGAGGCCAGGCCAGCGTTGCTGGTGACCAGCACCAGCAGATCGCCTTCGCGGCACAGGCTGGCGGGGTACTCCACCGAACGCTCGATGTCGGTAAAAATTTCAATGGCGGCGTCATCGACGCCCTGCTCCAGCAGGCCGCGCCGGAGTTCCGCTGCGGTGTCGATGCCATCGCCCGGGTCGTGGCCGGGTTTGGCCGAGCAGAGGTAGTGGTCGAAATGCCCGGCCACGGTGGCCGCCGCGCCACGGCAGGCGGCCCTGGAGGCCCTGGGTGATACGCCAAAGCGGAGGATCCTGCGCCCTTGGCAGGGATACTGGTTGGTGAACCGGACCAGCTGCTTCAGGCCATCGGCATTGTGCGCATAGTCCATGATGATGTGGAAGCGGCCATTGAAATGCAGGTTCAGGCGGCCGGGCAGGGAGTCGAAGCCCATTTCGAAACCGCCCAGCGCCTCGCGAATACTCTCCAGGGACAGGCCCAGTGCCCGGGCGCCGGCAATGGCGTGCATGGCGTTGCTGATGTTATGTCGCGCCGCGCCGTTGAAGGTGGCGGGAATGGCATTGACGGCGATGACCGGAGTGAGGTTGTCACCTTCCAGCAGCATGATCCATTCTTCACCCTGGTGCTGTGCGATATGAACAAAGTCGATCGGCCGGGGTGAGTCCGCCGAAAGCTGATGCAGCAAGTCGTTCGGGTTGGAACTGAAGCTGGAAAGGATGATGTGGTGGCCGGACAGGTGCGGCAGCATTTCCCGGCACAGTTCATCATCCCCGTTCAGCACCACCGTGCCGACGCATCGTTCCAGCACCGAGCGTTTCACGACTGCCATATCGGCCACGGTTTCCACGCCGTGTTCTCCCAGGTGGTCGGCCGTCACATTGGTGCAGATGGCCACATCGCTGGAATCAAAGGCGAAGCCGGCGCGCAACACATCACCGCGCGCGGTTTCCAGCACGGCCAGGTCCACTTCCGGGTGCTCAAACACCATGCAGTGGCCGAGGAAGCCGGAGCTGTCGCCCAGCTCGCGCAGCTCATCGCCGAAATAAACTCCCGTGGTGCGGGCCATGCCCACGAACTTCGACTCGGCCCTGGCAATTCGCGCCACCATCGAGGAGGTGGTGGTCTTGCCGTTGGTGCCGGTGATGGAAATGATCGGTATGCGGCAGGGCTGGCCGGGTGGAAACAGCCAGTCCAGCAGTTGGTTGTAAGTACGCTGGCGCAGGTCGGGATAGTCGCGCAGCAGCGTCTCGACGGGCGGAGACGGGTCGAGTTCAGTGATGCTCCAGCCCGGGCCGTCCGGCGCAACCGGCTCCTGCTTGCGGCAGCGTATCCGCAGCACGCCGCAGTTCATCACCCGGCCCATGTGCCGGGCCAGGTTTTCCAATGTTGCATCGGCTGCCACGGTTTTGCCGGCGTGCAGGGCTGCCAGCAGTTGGCCGCCCACAACCAGCAGGTCCAGTTCGAGGCCTTCGACCTGTGGCCCGGGCGAGGGTGGCGGGAAACCCAGTTGCCGCAGCAGGCTCCACAGGGCCTGCGGGTCCTGCATGATGCTGAAGCCCGGCCCTGGCCGGTTGATGCAAAACAGGCCGTCCAGCATCAGGCGGTAGCGGCTGTGGCCCAGCATCACCATGCCGTTGGGTGCCACGCGGAAGCGCGCAGGCAACTTGCCGTAGGGTTCGCGTTCCAGCCGCAGCAAGGGAATGCGGCGGGCCTGCGCGGCGGCGATCAGGGAAAGTGTTTCCTGCGGGGTTACAAACGGCCGGCTACCGGCGACAAATTCCGCGATGGCGGCTTCCAGCGGCTGGCCGGCATCGTGCAGCAATGCCTGCCAGCGAAGCTCGGGGCACACCGATGAGGCGATGCACAAGGCCAGGTCACCGGCCTGTTCACCGCTGGGAATGTCGTCGTGCTGGAAGATGAACCGGTATCGCCAGGAGCCGTCGGCCGGCGCCTGGTCCTGCAGGAAATCGTGGAAGTGAAGATCATGCCCGGCCAGTTGCTGCAGGGCCAATGCCGTGCGGCACACATAGCCACCGATTCTCGCCACGCTGTCGGTACGCCGTCCCAGTTCAGCCCACTCATTGGCGGGAACCACCAGCCCCAGCGCTTCCAGGCGTGCGGGAAGGTCCTGTTGCAACGCCGCGGCGATGGCATCGAACTGCTGTTCCTCCTCCGCGTCAGCCTGCAACACCATCTCGACTACCTTGACCGAAGCGCGGCGGCCTGGTCCCATGGTTGAGATGATTTCAAGTACCTGCATGGCTGCCAGCCCGGATCAGCCAAGCCCGAGAGGCAATGCCTGCAGCGCCCGGAACAGCGAGCGCGGCTTCCAGCGCGGTTGAGGTTCTAGCAATTCCAGCTTCGGGAAGCTCTCCAGCAGGCGCTGAAAAGCGATACGAGCCTCGGCGCGCGCCAGCTTTTCACCCAGGCAGCGATGGATGCCCAGGCCAAAAGCAAGGTGGCGGTTGGGTTTGCGGCCGATGTCGAAACGGTCGGGTTCGGAAAACTGCTCCGGGTCACGGTTGGCGGCAGACATCACGGCTGAAATCCGCTCGCCGGCCTGCAAAAGCCTGGATGGGAGCTGGAGTTCCCGGGTGGTTGTGCGGAAGGTGGCACGCTGGAACGGCGCTTCAAAGCGCAGCACTTCGTTGATCATGCTGTCCATCAATTCGGGATGTTGCCGCAAACGGGCCAGTTCCCGCGGGTGGGACAGCAGGCAGTACATGGCGTTGCCAAGCAGGTTGACCGTGGTTTCATGCCCGGCCAACAACAGCAACATGCATTGCGCCATGGATTCCTGCGGGCTGCAGCGTCCGGTTACCGCATCCTGTTGCAGGGATTCAATGATGCTGCCGGCCGGTTGTTTGGGGCGTCGCATCAGTTCGGCGAAGTAATCGGTCAGTTCGGCCAGCGCCTGGATGCCGCGTTCACGCACGCCAGGTTCATTTACGGTGGAATCAAATCCCAACCCCAGCGCCATGGTCCAGTCGCGCAGCAGGGAGGCCTCCTCAAACGGCGTGCCGAGTATTTGGGTGATGACACTCACCGGAAACGGCTCGGCGAAGCCGGCGATGAAATCCACGTCCTGTTGCGCCCGCATGTCCGCAATCAGCCGGTCCGCCATTTGCCCGATCATTCGGCTCATGCCGTTGACACCGGCCTGGCTGAATGGCGCGCTGATCAGTGCGCGCAAACGCGTGTGGTCCGGCGGGTCGGAATACAGCAGCATGTAATGGAAGGCGGTGCGCTGGCTTTCCGGCACCAGCTTCTTGATGTCCTGCGAGCCGGCTTGTGCATTCCTGAGGATTTCCTTCACATCGTCATAGCGCGTGAACAGCCAGGCGCCGCCGCCCGGGTCATCCGGCAACGACAGCCAATTGGATACCTCGCGGTCGCGCATCTGCCGGTAAACGGGGTAAGGGTCCTGGTAAAACTCGGCGGTAAACGGATTATGGGAGTTCTGGGGGTTCATCGGAATTTCTGGCCGCGGCGCACAACCGCTAGCCTATAATGTTCGGGATTTGTTTGCACTCCTGCCGGCGGGCTGAAATCGCTCGGGGCGAAACCATGGATATTGTTCAATGAAATCAGACCGGAAACTGGACCTTGGGCGCGCCGAAATCGATGCTTTGTCGTCGGTTTATATCAGCCGGGGCATCAAGCAGGAAGCCTGGGAAATCCAGCAGATCAAATTTCGCGGCACCGTGCTCACGGCCAGTGTGAACATGACCT
The DNA here is from genome assembly GCA_965652335.1 of uncultured Gammaproteobacteria bacterium. Lineage (GTDB taxonomy): Bacteria > Pseudomonadota > Gammaproteobacteria > Xanthomonadales > SZUA-36 > JAWXBM01. Next base: position 4,120 of record CBFGWJ010000174.1, read on the forward strand.
CCACCTTCGTATCCCCGACCGACCCCGAAGGCTTTCATCTGACGATATTCTGCACCCAGGAAATCCTCGCGCAGCTGGCCAATATTCACCTGCACGTATCCGCCGGCCATACCACCAAGTGCCGTGAATCGTGGATGCGGGAGTGTCACTTCAACTACCGCAACGTTATCCGCAGCACCGAGAACATACAGGTGGAGATGGACATGGTGTCGGAACGCTGGGCGGGCGATACGCTGGTGGGCAAGGTTGTTTGCCGCATGTTTGATGACCAGGGCGGATTGTTCATCGCCACGCTCAAGGGCATGTTGCGTTAGCTTCGGTCAGGCCGCGCTGACGGCGATCTGGCGGAACTCCTTCCTGAGCCGGCCAAAGCGGCTGCGGATCTGCCGTTCGCAATCGCCCTCGGTCATGTTGCGGCCATGCATGAACCGGGCGTTGTCGAGGATCAGCAGGTCGTCCGCCTTCCACTCGTGCGCTTCGGCCAGCTCATCCTGGATATCGATCAGCGGGTTGATCACATCCTCGCCGATCTCCTCGCCATCGCCAAAAAACACGCGGTTGCCGGGTTTGGCATAGGCGTTGCGGTTGTGCCAGCGCGGATGGTTGATGGCAGGCAAGTGCGCCAGCAATCCGTTGGCAAAAGATTGCCGTCCGCCCAGCGTGGCCCGGATGGCGGACATCCGGCAACGCACCTGGATGTCCTCACCGTGCGGGACATAACTGCACTGCGGGTTTTGCGCCACGAGCCGGTCCAGTTCCGCCAGGCTGTTCACGCGGAATTCGGTCTGCCAGCGGGCGGTTTCCCAAACCGCCTGGTAGATCACGCCCTGGCGCTCAAAACGCTGGCGCAATGAATCAGGCAGCATGCCAAGAAAGCGAACGCCATCAACAAGAATGGTCTCCCCGCCACGACAGGCGGGAGGTTTCACGCAGTTGAAAAAACACAGGTCCGGTGGTGGTGGAACAGGCCGGTAATGGCCTTCACTGTGCACGAACAGGTTGAAATTCCGCCGCGGCACCTCGGAAGTGTGGCCGTCGCTGGCCTGGTCCTCCACCGCGCGGCGGGTGCCGACCTGGTGAAACTGTTCCACCAGCAGTTCGGTGAATTGCTGGAATTCCTCCAGCGTGCTGTGAAAGTCCCTCAACAGCAAGGCACCGGATTCCTGCAGGTGTTTGAACAGTGGCGCGGGTTCCAGTTGCAGCAACTCCTGGCCGTCAGAGTGCAGTGCTGGAATGGCCGG
>CBFGWJ010000175.1:0-5340 GCA_965652335.1 uncultured Gammaproteobacteria bacterium
GCGATTCGCCGCAGGGTTCTGGCCGGCCTGCTCGAGAGATCCTCATAACGCACCATGGCCACGCCGGCGGCCAGGTAACTGGCAACGTGCTTCATCCAGAAACCCACCGGGTCGGTAAACATCCCTTGATCGATATGCGCCTGCGAGACACCACAGCCTGGGTCATTGCCGGTTACCCGGTCCACCCGAACCCGGCCGGAGATCCACTGGTGCGGCGTCACATCCCTGAAGCCCGCGGCGATACCGCCGCACTTGCTCTCACCGGACGTGCGCCACCAATGGAAAGTTGACGTCAGGGCGTCCCTGGGGTCGCGGACGATGTACAGCATGGGCTGGTCTTCGTAGTGATCCACCAGCGACAGGATGAGGCTCGCACCGTTTTCCATCCGCGCCTGGTGGCCAAGCACTTCAGCAACCAGGCCATGCGTTTTCAGCAATACCAGGTCCTTGCCAAAACTGCGCCGCAGCGATTCGATCAGGAGGTGGGTGCCGCTGCGCCGGTGGCTGGCGATGATCATCGGCCCGGCTCCGGTTGTTGCATGCGGCAGAGGGCAATCTCGGTGGTAGGGCTTTCGCGCTTCAGCGAGGTGAGGATCCGCTCCAGCGGATACAGGCAGGCGCCGGCCAGCCAGGCCATCCGTTCACCCTGGCGCAGGGCGAAGCGCAGCAGCCGCCACCAGGCAGGCGCCAGCCAGCCTCGAGCATCATCGGGCGCATTCATCAGCACAAACATGGGCCGCCGGCATTCGAGCCGAAAGCCTGCCTGCTGCAACAGTGATTCAATCTGCCGCAGCGTGCGGCTGTAGTGATAGTCGCCATTGCGTGGCCGTTCCCGGTGTACGAAATTTTCCGAGAACAACAGGCAGCCATCCGGTTTCAGCAGCCGCGCAAAGTTCTTCAAAGCCACGAGGTAGTCCGCATCATCGACCTGGTGGAACATCACGTCAAACGCCGAGATGACATCAAACGGTCCGCTCAGCCCCGCCGGCATCCGCTGCGTGATATCGGCCAGGTGAAAAACGGTGCCGGGGAAGCGGCGCCGTAACAGGTTTACGGCGGCCGGACTGAAGTCCAGCCCCTCCACATGCTTGGCTCCGGCTTGCCGCCACTTGTTGATATAGAAACCCGTGCCGGAGCCGATATCGAGCACCCGCGCTGTCCTGACATCAACGCCAAGACCGGGAATCAGCTGGTCAAAACGATGCCCCCGTACGCGGTACAGCCAGCGGTTGTATGCCAGGCCCACGTTGGCGCAGCCAACCCCCTGCTCATCCGGGTTGCGGCAGATTCGCTCATTCCAGAAATCGCTTCGCCTCCGGCTTTGCGGGTTGGTGTCAGTCGGGGAGTTCAAATCAGCTGACCTCAAATACCGAAGGCCGGGGAAAATAGAACCGCAGGAAGCCCTGCATCAATCGTCGCGCCGGCTGCGACCGCCAGCCGAGAGGCAACTCGTCGTTGATGCAGAAAAATACCGGACGATCTTGCTGCACGGTTCGAAAGTCACGCAGGCAGTTCAGCAGGTTGGGCCTGAGCCTGACCAGGGAGTAATCGCCTTGGCCCGAGCGCAGCAAGCGGCTGCGGTTGCCCTCTTTCAACGCGAGCGCTGCATAGGCAATGCGCAGGACGAAATCGTCCGGTGAGCGGAAGCGGTTGGTTTCCGTGCGCGCGAATGCATCGGGAAAACGCGCTTCCAGTTCGACCAGGCGTTCACGGTCATAGACCTGGGGCATATGCCCGGGCATGTGAGTCAATGTAACGCCTGGCATCAGTGTTTCAATTTCACGCAAGGTGTTGTAGCACGCCTGGTCACTGGTGTTTTCGAGGTCCAGCTGATCGGGCAGGTCTATTTTCTCAAAATAGCTGGTGTCGGTCCCGGCGCTGGTAAAGTCGGACGGCTGGCAAGCCCGTCCCAGGAACAGGTCGTCATTGAAATAGAGGAATTTACGCGAAACGCCGGGTATCCGGTGCAGGCACATTTCGATGGCATTGGAGTTGAATGTGGGAAGGTTCTCTTTTCGCGTGAATATTTCCTCATGACTTACCAGCCACAAGCGTGGGCAGTCAAGATTCAGCCAGGAGGGGTGCTGGCCATTGGTGACCAGAAAAACGTTGTTGATCCAGGGCGCAAACTGTTCCAGCGAACGCAGTGAATAGCGCAATTCGTCGTTCTGCTGAAAGCGGAACGGCTGCAGGGCATCGCGCGCCACGTGCGCCGGATGCAATCTTCGAGCCTGTTCAAAAGTGCGCCGGAACGGCGCCGGGCCTGAATCCACCCAGGTGTAAACCGCATCGACAGTAACGGGACCCGGTTTTGGGTTCATGGCCGTCACTTCAGGCCGGGTGCTCGTAGTTTTCCAGAATTTCTGCCGTGGGGCCGTCATGCTGGATGTGCCCGTGATTCATCACAATGGTGCGCGGGCAGAGCTCCCGCAGGGTTTCGAGGTTATGGCTGACGAAGATCACCGTGCGGCCTTCATCGGACATTTCCTTGATGCGCTGCAGGCATTTCTCGCGGAAATTCACATCACCCACTGCGATCACTTCATCGAACAGCATGATGTTGGCATCCAGGTGGGCCGCAACACTGAACGCCAGCCGCACATACATGCCGCTGGAGTAGCGTTTGACTGGCGTATCCAGCATGCCCTCGACCTCGGCAAACGCCACGATGTCATCAAACTTGGCGCGAATCTCGGCGGGCTCCATGCCCAGTATGGCGCCCGCCAGAAACAAATTCTCACGGCCGGTGAATTCGGGATGGAAACCGGCGCCCACTTCCAGCATGGAACCCACCTTCCCCGCCACCAGTGCATGGCCCTCGGTGGGCGAAGTAATGCGCGACAGTATCTTCAGCAACACTGACTTCCCGGCGCCGTTATGCCCGACCAGGCCGACGATTTCACCATGGCGAATTTTCAGGTTTACATCACGCAGTGCCCACAGCACTCTCCCGGAATCATCTTCCTGCCGCGAACTGCCTTTCAGCCAGGCCACCGCCCGCTGCAGGGCTTCTTCATACGCCTGGTGCAGGCCACGGCTGAGGCCGCGCTGGCCCAGCACAAAGCGCTTGCCCAGATGGCTCACTTCGATGGCGTAGTCACTCATGCTTCAGACCACATCCGAAAAGCGGATTTCTTCGCGCCTGAACCAGTACAGGCCGGACACCAGCATCACCAGGGCGAAGCCTCCGGAAACCAGCAGCATACGCAGGGAAAGATCGCTGCTGCCCGTCAGCGCCCAACGGAATCCCTCGACCACGGCCACCATGGGGTTGAGCTCGTAGATCGTTCGCAGGGCGTCCGGCACCACGGTAATCGGGTACGCCACCGGGGTGGCGAACAGCCACAGCTGGGTGATGAACGGCATGGCATGGTTCACGTCACGGAAGCGCACGTTGATGGCCGCCAGCCACAGCCCCACGCCGAGCGCCGTCAATGCCGCCAGCAGCACCAGCAACGGCAGTGCCAGAATCTGCCACCCCGGAACCAGGCCGTAGTACAGCATCAGTGGCACCAGCACCAGCATGGAGGTGAGAAGATCAACCAGGCCGCCCAGTACCGCCGCCATGGGCAGCAGCAACCGGGGGAAATAGGTTTTTGAAATAACCGATTGTTGCCCCACCACGCTGTTGCTGGCCACGGTCAGGGCATGCACGAAGTAGGTCCACGGGATCAGCGCGGCGAATGCAAATACCGGGTAAGGAACATCGCCCGACGATACCTTCAGCCATTGCCCGAAAAATACACTGAACACCAGCATGGACAGAACCGGCTGGATGATCACCCAGGTGATGCCGGCCATGGTCTGCTTGTAGCGCGCCTTTACATCCCGCCAGACGAAAATTGCCAGCAGGCGGCGGTATTCATACACTTCACGCAGGTTCAGCGGCATCCAGCCTGAATGCGGCTCGATGCGTCTGACCGGCAGCTTGTGGGTATCGAATTTCATGAGCCTGGAGGTCCGGAGGGCGTGCGCAACCTTCGTAGCGCCGACAGCCGGTTTACGCTGCGAAGGCCAAGAGCGTGACGGACCGGCTGGGTTTTGTCCAGCAGCCATTGCCAGGCATAGCGCCGGCGTGAGTCGTAGTAATACAGGACAGCGTCGATCGGCGCTTCCTGCTGCAATGCCCCGTCCCGGCTGATGCGCATCGCCCAGTCCACGTCTTCGGAGTAATCCACCTCGGCAAAGCGGTAACGGCGGGCAATGTCGCTGCGGATCGGCGTGATGTGGCAGGGTGGGCGGACGTACTCTCCCCGCAATTCGTACCAGTCGGTGTAGCGGATCGAATGCACCAGCTTGCGCGGTTGGCGGCCGTTGAACGTGATTTCGCCCGGAAAAGTAACGCAGTCGGCAGCAGGATTCTCACGAATGGCCGCCAGGATCAGGCGCACATAATCGGCGCTGATGCGGTCATCGTCATCGACAAACACCAGGAAACGGCCTCGGGCCATGTCCATCAACCGGTTGCGCTTGGCGCCCACCGCCTCGGTGCCGTCATCGCCCAGGGCGAGAATTTCCACCGCGGCCCCGGCTCCCGGCAGCGCACGCTGGCGCTCCAGTTCCTCCCGCAAGCGGTTGAAAAGGGGCCGGCGGGATTCCATGGTCGGGATGAGAATGCTCAGCAGGCATTCGCTGTTCGCGGCGGCATTACTCATGTCCGGCTTCATGACGCGATTTGTGAACGCCGGTTGGCCACCCAGGATTGAACAATTTCGCGCAGCTGCCGCATGAACTCCTGTTCGGTGAAGTCGCGGCTGCGCGCCGCCAGCCGTTGCTGCAAAGAGGTTTGCAGGTCAGGGCTTTCCAGCACGCTGCAAATGCGCTCGACGGCCTGGTCATCAGAGTCGTACATCAGCCCGGGTTCACGGCCGATGATCTCAACCTGGCCACCACCGCCGGGAACAAAAACCACGCAACCGGCGCGCACCAGCTCCGCCACGGCAATGCCGAAATGCTCATCCAGCATGGTGTGCAGGCCGTAACGGCAGCTGCCCACGCGCTGCTCCAGTTCGCTGCGGCTGATGCCGTGATGCAGCTGCACCCACGCGCCCGCCCGCTGCGCACGTTGGCGCAGGACTTTCGCATACTGAGGGTCGGAGATATCGCCGATGATTTGCAGCTTCACATCGTGCCCACGTTGGCGCACCCGCTCGATGATGTCGATGGCTTCGACCTGGCGTTTGCCGGGCTCGATGCGGCCCAGCGAAACAAACGCATCCTGGCGTTGCGCCCAGGGGACGGGCGGCGCGGACCAGAGTACCGGTGGATACAGCACCGGTGGTTGCAGCTTGTAGAGGTCCCGCACCAACCCGGCGCTCCACTCGGAATTGACCAGCGTCA
>CBFGWJ010000176.1:0-5312 GCA_965652335.1 uncultured Gammaproteobacteria bacterium
ACGGCGTTTCCTTCCGGAGTACGCAGTACGCCGGTGGAAATCACCGAGAACGCCGCCCCGCTGATCCTGTGGCGCAAGGAATATCGTCCCGGCTCCGGGGGTGCGGGCGCCCACCGCGGCGGGCTGGGGCAGGTGCTGGAATTTGCCCACGCCAATGGCGAAGCCTTTGCCGTTTCCAAGATGTTCGACCGGATCCACCACGCGCCCCGCGGGCGCCAGGGTGGCGGCTCAGGCGCAGCTGCTGACGTCTACGAACTGGCCGCCGACGGCAGCCGCAAACCGTTGCGCGGCATGGGCCGCGAAACGATCAGCGCCGGCAGCCGCATGGTGCTCAAAACCGCCGGTGGCGGCGGCCTGGGCGCACCCGGGTTGCGCGACCCGAAACTGTCCGAAGCCGACCAGCGCAATGGCCTGCTGGCCAGCGGCAACCATGAAGATATCTGAATTCAGGCGGCTGGCGGCTTGCCTGGTGGTACTGCTGTTGGCCAGCCATGCGCTGGCCAGGGAGTCGATCGAAGCCCGCGCCTGCCCGGCCATGGACCAGCTGCGCCCGCTGCTCAACAGCGAACGCATCAAAAGCTGTTTCGGCAGTTATGGCGTGGAAGTCATCTACCAGCAGGGCACCCTGCGTATTTCCAGCCTCTACAGCCTCGCGGGTGCAATGGCCGACCACCCTCGCGAGCAAGGCTCGCTCCTACAGGTCGATGCAGGCAACCGCATTACGCGCACGCTGGCCATCAGCGAATTCGCGGACGGCCTGCCCGACTCGCTGCAGGAAGCTTACGCCGCCATCCGTGCAGGCGCCTCCATGGGCGCGACGCTGGAAAACTCGGGCTGGCGCGTGGACAAGCGCCATCGCTGGTTGGGTGAAGTCCCGGCCGGTACCAACTTGCTCTGCATGTCCGGCCAGCCGGCTGATCAGCCGCCGCCGCAACTGGCCGCGCAGGTTTATGACCTCTGGGTGAAACGCGACCATGAGGAAGTGCGCTTTGCCCTGCTGGCGGAGCTGCACGATCCACGCTACCTCACACTGCAGGATCTCCGGCAGATTTACCCCGATCAGGCGGGCCGGTTGCAGTTTGCCGATGAGACTGTCCAGCGTATGCTGCAGCGTGCAGCCGGTTTCTGCGCGCAGCGCTGATCCAACACCGGCTCTCACCCTGTTTGCCTTGGCTCGAGCCGGGTTTGTTCATCCGGGAAGCAGCCCGGCAGATGCTCAATAGCGGCATTTCTGGCAGACTTCGCCGGATGAGCAACCCGATCGTCCGTTTCTGGAATGAACTGAAGCGCCGCAAGGTGATACGGGTTGCCGTTGCCTATGCCATCATTGGCTGGGTCATCATCGAAGTTTCATCAGTCATCCTTCCGGCCCTGTTGCTGCCCGAGTGGTCAAACCGCCTGGTCATCGCCCTGGTTGCACTGGGATTTCCCGCTGCCCTGGTCCTGGCCTGGGTGTTTGAGCTCTCGCCCGAAGGCCTGAAGCGGGATAGCGGTGAATCCATCGATGCCGAGCAACTTCCGGCCCCGTCCGGCCTGGTGCCAGCAAGGCCGGCCAAGCCGCTGCTCAATGATGAGCGCCGTTCCATCGTGGTGCTGCCCTTCACCAACCTCAGCGCGGAAAGCGGCAGCGAGTTTTTCAGTGATGGTATTACCGAGGAAGTCTTGTCTTTGCTCTCGCGCCAACCCGATTTGAGGGTGGTGTCACGGACGACCTCCTTTTCCTTCAAGAACTCGCAGCTTCCGGTTCGTGAAATTGCCGACCGGCTGGATGTGGAGCTGGTTCTTGAGGGCAGCGTGCGCCGGGCCGACCGGCAGCTGCGGATCATGGCCCAGCTGATCGATCCGGCAACGGATGCCCAGGTATGGTCCAACCAGTACGATCGTGAACTCACCGACGTCTTCGCTGTGCAGGGTGAAATTGCCCGCTGCATCGTCGATGCGCTGGACCTTGACCCCAATTCCTGCCCCGATTGTGATCCGCCCACGCGGGAAATTGAAGCCTACGACTATTACCTGCGTGGACGCCAGTATGTCCACATGCTGGCCCAGGCCAGCCTGGATTTTGCCCGCCAGATGTTTCGCAATGCCATCGAGATTGACCCTGCCTATGCCCAGGCCTGGGCCGGACTGGCGGATACGCACAGCTTGATCGCCGCGTGGTATGAAAACACCAGCGAGCACATATCCGCGGCTGATGAAGCCAGCCGCAAGGCGCTGGAACTGGCCCCTTACCTGGCTGAAGCGCATTCGGCCCGGGGCCATGCCCTGGCCGTCAACCGTGATTTCGCGGGTGCGGCAATGGAGTTTGAACACGCGCTGCTGCTCGAACCGGGTAATTATGACGCGCTGTACCTGTATGGCCGCTCGCGCTTTGCCGAAGGCGAGTTGCAACTTGCGGGTGAACTGTTCCAGCGGGCTCACCAGGCGCAGCCTGATGAATTCACTGCCATCGCCCTGCTGGAAATCGTACTGGCCAAAATCGGCCCCAAAGCGGCTCATGTTGAAGCACTGCATGAAGCCATCCGGATCATCGAGCAAAGACTGGAACTCAATCCCGATGACCAGCGGGCGCTGCATTTTGGTGGTGGGCTATTGATAACCGTCGGCCGCGCTCAGGAAGGCCTGGCCATGATCGATCGCCTGCTGCGGCTGTCACCCAACGACGGCACGGCGCTGTACAACGCAGCCTGTGCCTATGCCCGCGGCGGCATGACCGAGCAGGCGCTGGACCTCCTGGAGCGGCGCATGGCACAAGGCTGGATCAACCTGGACTGGCTGGAAAACGACAGCGACCTGGATTCCGTGCGTGAGCATCCACGTTACCTCACCATGCTGCAGAAGCTGGTGAACCAACCCTCACCCCCATGAACCGTTCCAACCACCCTGTCCAACTTTTGGGAATTCCATGAGCCAGACCAACACCCAGGCCTACATCCACGGCAGTTCCGCCACCGAGCGCGAACGGCTGGCGCTGATGAACCGGCTGATCAACGACCGCTGCCTTAGCGCGCTCCAGCTTGGCGAGGAAAAGCGCGTGCTGGATGTGGGTGCCGGCACCGGCCAGTTCAGCAAACTGATGGCGCAGCACCTGCCCGGCGATGCCCGCATCGTGGCGGTGGAGCGCAACCCCGAGCAATTAGAGGCAGCGCTCGCTGGCCAGCCCGCTACGGGCTGCCGCATCGATTTCCGCCTGGGCGATGCTTTTGACCTGCCGCTCACAGCGGATGAGCGCGGCAGTTTCGACCTGGCGCACACCCGCTTCCTGCTGGAGCATGTGGCCAACCCGCTGGGCGTGGTGAGGCAGATGGTCTCCGCCGTCCGGCCAGGAGGACGAGTGGTGTTGCTGGATGACGACCACGACCTGATGCGTTTCTGGCCCGAGCCGCCGGGACTGGCCGCCGTCTGGCAGGCTTACTTCGAAAGCTATCGCAGCATCGGGAACGATCCGTTGATTGGCCGCAAGCTGCCTGAACTGCTGCACCTGGCGGGCACGATCCCGAGCCGCATCGACTATGTCCTGTATGGCGCCTGCCGAGGGCAGGCCGGATTCGAGGGCATCGTCGCCAACCTGGTGGGCGTGCTGGAAGGCGCGGAGGAGACCGTGCTGGCTACCGGGAAGGTCGGATTGACGGAATACCGCCAGGCCGTTACCGCGCTGGGCCGGTATCATGAAGTGCCCGGCGCCTCGATCTGGTACGTGATCAATTACGCGGAAGGCATCAAGCCGGGCGCACCAGCACGATGACTTCCGACCCGGAGCAAACCACCCCGGGCATCCTGGTGGCCTGCGCTGATGCGGCAGAATACCGGCCTTTGCTGCAGGAGCTGGCGGCCTACGGCGTTGCACTGCACCTTGCCAGCGATACCGAAGAGGCCCTGGCAATGTATTCAGGCCAGGTGGTGCTGCTGGCCCAGCCCGACATGGCCGCCGCGCTGGTCGATCACCTGCCCGCCATTCGCTGGGTGCAATCCACCTGGGCCGGCATCACCCCGCTGCTGCACACCAGGCGCCAGGACTTCCTCCTGACTGGAATCAAGAATGTATTTGGCCCGCAGATGGCCGAGTACACGCTGGGCTACCTGCTGGCCCACGAACTCAAACTGGTGCAGCGGCTGGAAAGGCAAAGGGCGGGGCAATGGTGGCCTGAGTACACCGGCAGGCTAGCAGGAAAGACGCTGGGCATCATGGGGCTGGGGTCGATTGGTGGGCATATCGCCAAGGTCGCAGCCGGGTTTGGCCTTCGGCTGATCGGGATGAACACGAGCGGATCACACCAGCCGGGCATGGAGCAGGTGTACACCGTTTCCCGGCTGCACGAATTCCTCGCGCAGGCGGATCACGTGGTGGCTGTGTTGCCCGACACGCCGGCCACCACCGGCCTGATGGATGCTGCCGCCTTTGCAGCCATGAAGCCTGCGGCCCTGTTCATCAACGTCGGGCGCGGCAACCTGGTGGATGAAGCGGCATTGGCCGTGGCACTGGAGCAGGGCCAGATCGCCGGTGCCGTACTGGATGTGTTTCGCCAGGAGCCACTGCCGGCGAACAGCCCGCTGTGGGCTGCCCCCAACCTGGCGATCACGGCTCATATTGCCACGCGCAGCTGGCCGAAGGATGTTGCCGGGATTTTCGTGGATAACTTCAGGCGCTTTCAGCAAGGGTTGGATTTGAAGTACTTGATCGACCGCGAGCGTGGTTATTGAACCCACGCTGTAACCAAGAAATAACGGCGACTTTTTGACCTGTCATGCCGGCCCCGGGCCAGCATCCATGGATGCCTTCATCTTCCAACAACATCATCCCGGAAACGGCGCAGCCGTTATCCGGGATCCATGTTCCCGGAATTTCCGGCGTGGAATTGGATTCCGGATACATCGCTACGCTCGGTTCCGGAATGACGGGTTAGAAGATGAATCCGCCACCAGCGCCACCGCAATCCGCGCCCCCAGGCGCGCATTGTCGAGCAACAGGGCCACATTGGCGGCAACACTGTCCCCGCCGCTCAGCTGCTCCAGCCTGGCCAGCAGCCAGGGCGTGAGTTCCTTACCCCTGATGCCCGCTGCGTCGGCTTCGGTAATCGCCGCGGCAATCGCGCTTTCCACCGTGGCCCGGTCCAGCGCATGTGCTTCCGGTATCGGGTTCACCACCAGCGCCCCCGCCATGCCCAGTTCCCACTGTATCCGCAGCACCGCAGCGATTTCCGCCGTGCTGTCGCAACGCTGGTCCACCGCAATCCCGCTGGCGCGACTGTAAAACGCCGGCAACTGACCGGTCTGGTAGCCGATGACCGGAACTCCGTGAGTTTCCAGGTATT
>CBFGWJ010000177.1:0-5304 GCA_965652335.1 uncultured Gammaproteobacteria bacterium
GAGTTCTGCATATTCGGGGTCTGGAGCACGGGCATGCATACTGATTATTTATACAGTATTCAGAAAAAAGAGTCACCCGGGGTTTCATTGCATGGGATCGATAGGTGCCGAAGCCGGGTTTTCGAACCGGTACGGCAGGGTGCCAGTGACAGGATTCCAGCGAGATGGGTGGCCGGATGGGCGCCCGGGCTCAGAAGTGGATCGCCTCGAACCGGGCCAGGATCTGGTCGTCCTTGAATAATTGCAGGAACAGGCCGCTGACCACGGCCCGGCTGGTTTCACCCAGGGCCAGCAGGAAGGCCTGTTCGTCTTCCATTCCCGCAGGACAAGCCATCATGGTGGACCCCAGGCCGGTGAATGCCAGTTTGTCGCCCTCGAGCGTGAACTGGCCAAAAAACCGGTTGCAGCCACCGTGGCCGTTGATGCGTCGCTCCGTACCGTTCAACACCATGTGGGCTTCACGTTGCTGTCCGGCCGAGGGCTCTGAAAGGACTGGCTTGCCCTTCAGTTCAATCAGTTTCCAGTACGTATTGAACAACTCGGCATGGTGAAGCGGAACACAGTCCTGATTCTCAGATATTTGTTTAAATTCATCAACTATCAACATGATAATACTAGAATTACCGTCCATTTCTGGGCGCTCGAGAAAGCGGCCGACCAAGTCTACCGTCAGCTCGGACCCAAGTTCTTTTCCGGAATTGAGATACGCGTGTTCAAGCTCTATGTACTGTCCGGACATTTCTACCGGAAAAATTTTTCCGGTATTACAATCACGGAAATTGGCTGCGTCTGCCATATAGGAAAACTGCCCGCGAAGCTCCATTCCGGCTGGTTCGCTTCCACCGTCCGGCTCGCCGCCGCCAGGCCCTTTTCGCTGTGTGCTGACCAGCAGGATATCCACCCCGATATCCAGCCTGTTGCCGATATCTCGGGTGATGACCGGAGTGTGTGCATCGTTCATGAACAACAGGTCGCCATCCGGTCCCACTATGCGTGCTCGAATGGCATAGCTCATGCGGGGGTCGAATTCGCCAGGTTGGTATTCGAGTTCAAACGAAATTGGTACCTGTCCCGGGTCGGTCCGTTCCAGCCGGGCAAGTTGCACTGCCGGAGCATCCGCCCGTGACACGTCTTCAAGTATGACCTCCAGCCGGCTGCCGGGACGCAAGAGTATCCGTTCCCGATAGGTGACGGTGCCGGTAATGCGTAACACTTCTTTCACTTCACCTGTGGCACGTGTGCCGCTGTCGCAACCACTGGCCAACAGCACAGCCGCGATCAACAGGATATACAGTTTCAAGGCAGGCTCCTGGGATTATGGTCGGGGTCGCGTGTCACCCCGCCGGTCAGCACGAGTTTCATGCCCTCTTCAAAAGACATGTCGATGGGCGTCACCGCGGATCTCGGCAGGAACAGCGTGTAGCCGCCGATCTGGTAACTCATGGGCAGATAAACGGCCACCGGGCTGGTAACGGACAAATCCACCGGCAGGCTGGAGAAATCCTCACGAGTGACAAAGCCGATCTGCTCAAACTCCTGGCCGGGCAGGCGCACCAGCACAACCTTGGACATGGCGGCCTTGCTGTCCGGGCTGAAATAGCCGACAAAATCCTTGATGGCCGTGTAGATGGTTTTGACCAGCGGCAGGCGATTGAGGAAATCCTCGCCGTAGGTAAACAGTTTCTGGAATACCAGAACATGCGACAACAGGCCTATCAGCATGGTGATGGCAATTCCGGCCATGAGGCCCATGCCGGGGACGTACCAGCCTTCCGGCAGGAAGCGCAATAACAGCCCTCCCAACAGGCGTTCGGCTCCGCCGGCCAGCCACCACAGGATGGCTACCGTCAGAGCCAGTGGAATAACTACCGCCAGGCCCTTGAGGAACAGTTTACCTAATGCATTCATGGCCAGCCCTGCGAACTGAAGGTTCAGTCGGTTGCATTGTAACCTTTATGGCAGGCACCAACAGGGCTGCACATGACGCCATTACTCGCCACGAAAAATGAACCAGGCAGCGGCAACCAGGCACAGGCCGGCCCATAAATAATCCAGTTTCAGCGGCTCGCGCATGTACAGCACGGCAAAAGGCACGAATACGGCAAGCGTGATCACCTCCTGCATGATTTTCAGCTGGCCCAGGCTGAGGGCGGTATAGCCAATGCGGTTGGCCGGTACCTGCAGCAGGTACTCAAACAGCGCAATTCCCCAACTTACCAGTGCCGCAATCACCCAGGGTTTGCTGCCCAGGTTGCGCAGGTGCGCATACCAGGCAAAGGTCATGAAAATATTGCTCAGTATCAGCAAGCCTGCCGATACCAGGATTGCATGCTGCCGCAGCAGGCTCATTCCGTGGCCACTCCGGCGGATTTACCCGCGTTGTCGCTTTGGCTGAATATCCGGCGCAGCCGGTCATGTGGAATACCGTAAGCCCGGTTGTTGTCCGCCCCGGTTTGAGTGCGGCCGGCGACCATGGCGTTCACAATGGCTTCCTCGGTAGCCTGTACCGTGGCTTCAAACAGCGGGTTCATTTCCGGCAGCATTCTCAGCTGGTTGATGTCCTGGCCCCAATATGCCGTCATGGGGTTGCCGGTCGATACCGCCAGGAAAATATCCCCCGAGCCGCTGTGGCCATTGCTGCCAACCCGGCCAAGCCCCAGGGTTGCGCGCCTGGCCAGCCGCCTGAGCTGGGTGGGAATCAGCGGCGCATCGGTGGCGATCACCACAATGATGGAATTACCGCCGATTCGCGCTGCAGCACCTTCTTCGGGCATCAGGTCGCCAATCATCCGGCCCACCGGTTCTCCGGCGATGCGCAGTTCGGAACGACTGCCGAAATTGGACTGCACCAGCACACCCAGCATGAATTGGCCCCAGGGCGTTTCCACCCGGCGCGAAGCCGTACCGATGCCGCCGGAGAATTCAAACGTTGTCATGCCGGTACCGCCACCGACATTTCCCTCGGCAACAGGTCCGCCCCCGGCGTTGTCCAGTGCCGCGAAAACATCGGCCTGTTTGATGTGCTGGCCATAGATATCATTCAGGAAGCCGTCCCAGGTTTCCGCCACCAGCGGCAAGCCGCGGGAATACAGCTCATCCTCCAGTACCACGTTCTGCCGGTTCCACTCGATCACAGCCTGTGACACCGCTCCTATGCTCAAGGTGTTGGTGAGCAGGATGGGGCCATGCAGTTCACCGAATTCATCCACGAAACGGCTGCCGCTCATCTCGCCGTCGCCATTGAAGGTGAAGTGCCCCGCGGCCACGCCTTCCATGCGTGCCTTGCCCAGCGGAAAGATGGCGGTTACCCCGGTTCGCACCGGGCCCTGCCCGACGATGAGTTCGCCGTCGCCACGCACCAGGGTGGCGTGGCCCACTTCAAGGCCCGTCACATCGGTGATGGCATTCATGGTGCCCGGAGTTCCTTCAAAGGGAATTCCCAGGTCCCTGGCACGAGGGTTCCCGGCGGCGTGAGCCGTGCCGGCAAGCAGCACGGCGAACAAAAGCAGATGACGGACGAATTGATTTGTCTGGTTCATGGATTTGAATACCCGGGTAATCTCGGATTGGATTTTCAGTGGCTGCTGGCGAGTTTGAGGCCGATGATGCCGGCAATGATCAATGCCACGCTGGTCATCCGCAGCCAGTCCGTGGGTTCGCCAAACAGCCAGATACCCAGCGCTACGGTGCCTACTGCTCCGATACCCACCCAAACGGCGTAGGCAGTCCCCACCGGAAGGAATTTCATCGCGATCGACAACAGCCAGACGCTGGCGCCCATCGCCAGCAGGGTGAGCGAACTGGCCAGGGGGCGGCTGAATCCCTCGGTGAACTTGAGGCCAATGGCCCAGGCAACTTCCAGCAACCCCGCTACGAACAAAACCAGCCAGGCGATTTGCGTTGTCATTTGGTCATTACTTCGCGAAGTGCCTGCCAGCGCTTGAGGCTGGCCTGGGGCCAGTACCGGGAACGCTGGTAAAACTCGTCAACGGCCACGCTACCTTCCGGCAAAACCACCCAGGGTAATTTGGAACTGACGAATATGTGGATGTCCGGTGGAAACCGGGCAGGATTTTCCAGCGTGCCCACACGCACGAAACTGATGCTTTCACCAGCTCCACCGTAGTGGCTCCAGACCGCCACGTGGCAATCTGGGCAGCGGGCAATGTATTGCCCCTTGCCGCTGTTGGATGGTGTGAGGATCATTTCCGTTGCGCCCTGCAACAGCGTGACATGGTGGGATTCGATCATGGCATTGAGCGCAAACGCCGAACCCGTTTCGCGCTGGCACCAGGTGCAGTGGCAGCAATGCACAAACAACGGCTCACGGGTCAGCCGGTAGCGCAGCGCACCACAGCCGCAATGGCCTTCGTGGGAAACTTTCAATGCCGGTTACTCCAGTGCCGGGTAGGGCCAAAAGTTAACAGAAATCCACTGCTGCCGTCACGTTGCCGCAGCGGTTCCGGAGAGGGCGATGCTTTTCACCTGGGCAAACACTCGCATGCCCGGGTGCAGCCTCAACTGTTCCGCGGACCTGAGGGTGATGCGGCTCAGAAGCACCTGTTCACCGAGCAGCAGCCTGACAGTGACGCTGCCGGATCTGGGCGGGCTGATGGCATCGACCAGTGCCGGGAATATGTTAAGCACACTGCTGTCCGTGGACCTGCTCAAGGCCAGGCTGACATCCCGCGACGCGATCAGCAACCGGGCCTGGTCACCCGGGTGGTGAGTGTCACCGGGAACCACGAAATCGGTGATGCCGCAACGGAAGGTGGTCAGGGCGTAGTTCGGGTCGGTGTTCACCACCTCCGTGTCGAATATGCAACTGGCTGCGGCTTCGTGCGCCAGCGGCAGGTCCAGCCGCGTGAGCAGATGCTCGCAGCGGTCGCTGGCGACAATCCGGCCTGCGCGCATCAGCACCAGGTGGTTCGCGATGCGGCTGATTTCGTTGCGGTCATGGGAAACGTAGATGATGGGCATGGAAAATTCCTGCTGCAGGGCCAGCAGGCAGGGCAGGATTTCGTCACGGCGTTGCTGGTCCAGCGAGGCCAGGGGTTCGTCCATCAGCAGCAGCTTCGGGCTGACTGCCAGGGCGCGGGCGATGGCCACGCGCTGGCGCTCGCCGCCGGAAAGCGTCGTTGTGCGACGCCGGGCCAAAGAGTGCAGGTCAAGCAGGTCCATCACCCGGGGCAGGGAAATCCGGCGCATGTCCGGTTTGAGCCGGCGCCAACCGTACTCGATATTGGCTTGTACGCTGAGGTGTTCAAACAGGTTGGCCTGCTGGAACACATAGGCCACCGGCCG
>CBFGWJ010000178.1:0-5300 GCA_965652335.1 uncultured Gammaproteobacteria bacterium
TGCCCATCCACTGCTCGTTCCACCAGGCCTTGTCCAGCCGGTTGTCCTGCACGCCACAACCCGACAGGCCAGCTTTGTAGAAATCCGGACGCCGGGTCAGAGCCCGCACTACGTCATAGCCACCAGCGGAATAGCCATAAACACCCACCCGCGAGATATCCATCCAGGGATACTTTTCCGCCATGGCCGTGATGGCGGCGACATGGTCATCCAGGCCCCCGGCATGCAGGTTCTGGTAGGAAACCTGCTGGAAGGCTCGCGATCGTCCAGCCGTGCCGCGCCCGTCCACGGTGATGCCGATGGCGCCAATCTGCGCCTGGGGAATGATGAAGCGGCGGGTGAGCACATCCTCAAACGACTTCGGGCTGTTGGCCACGATGTGCGGGCCGGTGTAGATCTCCTCGATCACCGGATAGGACTTTGCAGGATCAAAACCCGCCGGCTTGTAGATGGCGCCATAAATCGGTGTTTGGCCATCAGCCGCCAGCGTCTCAAAGGGCTCGGGCAGCGAGTAGCCGGCGGCCAGGAAATCCGTGATGTCGGCGCTGCCCAGCTCCAGCACAATCGCGCCATCGCTGCTGCGGCGCAGTACCGATCGGGTTGGCTGGTTGATCAGCGACATGTTGTCGACGAAGTAACGTCCATCGGGGGAAACCGAGACATCATGGTCCAGCGGCTCGGGCGTCAGCAGCCGGGTTTCGCCGTCTTCGCGGGACACGGCATACAAATGCCGCAGGTAGGGGTCGCGCCCGGGTTCACGACCGGCGCCGATCACCAGCAACTGGCCAGCCGCATCATCGATACCCGCGATGCTGCGCACCACCCAGTCGCCTTTCGTGAGCTGCTGGCGTTTGCCGCTTTGCGGGTCAATCGAATAGAGCTGCAAATAGCCGGTGCTGTCTGCCGTCCAGTACAGCATGTCGCCTTTGTCATCGTAGGACCAGAAATGGCTCCAGTAGTCGACGTAGGTATCGGAAGTGTCGGTTGACAGCAGCTTCGCTTCACCGGTGCCGGCATCCACGCGGAACAGCTCGAACTTCCTGTAACCGCGTTCGACGATCCGCGCGAAAACAGCCTTGCTGTCGGCGCTCCAGGTGTAGAACGGTCCGAAATAGTACAACACCGGGTCTGGCGCGAGCTGCATGTCGGTGCGCCGGCCCGTCTCCACATCAAAGAACAGGCCATGGGCCAGCGCCGTTTCAGTATCGCCCGGCAGGGTATAGACATAATCGAACACCCGTGGCGGCGCGCCGTCGGGCGGCGTGGACTGCACCAGCGCCAGCCGCCTGGCGCCCTCCAGGCTCAGGCGGAAAGTCGCAATGCGCCGTGAATCGGGCGACCAGCTCAGCGTGGGCTCCACCTTCGGTGTTTGCGTGCCCTGGGCAATCATGATCTTGGGATCGATCAACGTGGTTGCATAAGGGGCTTCGTGTGTGCCATCGGTGGTGAGTTGCTTCTCGGTGCCATCATGAGTGGAGATCACGAACAGGTTGCCTTCGCGCACTACCGCCCGCCACTGTCCATCGGGAGATTCCACGCCCGGTTCAGGAGGAGGCGCATCTTTCTCGAGTGACTTTGAGGCGGGATCATACTTCCAGGATTCCCCACCGGAACTGAAATGCAGTATCCCGGTGTTTTCGTCCATGCGCGGGCCGGCGAGGCGGAAGTCCTTGCGCTCGATGGGCTTTCCGGTTGCGGCGGCCAGTGCGGCGATTAATGCATCATGATCGAACAGCGGACTCACGGCCTGGGTATCGGCATCGACCCGAAGGTATTCGCGGCCGGCACGGCTGTGCTTCTCGAACCAGAAACTGGAGGTCTCGCCAATCCACTGCGGTTTGACGCTGATGCCAAACACCAGTTCGTCGATGTGGTTGCGCAGCACCGCTTCGGCGCGCGCGTAGGCGGCGGCCGGAAGCTGCTCAGCCGATGAATGGCTGCCGTTGCCGGACTCGTGCGACCAGGTGATGGTTGTGCATGCCAGGCAAGACAGCACCAGCAACCGTGCTGCCTGGATGGTTGTTTGATTCATTGAATTCATCTGCGTTTCAAGGGTTGAATGGGATCCCGGATCACGCTCGCTTTGCTCGCTGTCCGGGATGACGTTGTCAGAGTGTCACCCGTCATTCCGGCGCAGGCCAAAATCCAGCGACCAGCGGGCATTGGACCCCGGCTCGGGGGCCGGGGTGACGGACGAATGAATTCACCGTCATTCCGGCGAATGCCGGAACCCAAATCATGCCAGGCAGGGTATTGGATGCCGGACCAGGTCCGGCATGACGTAAATGGGGGCTGCAGTCATTCAATGGCTGCATTGGACGGAGGCTCTTTCGCCGCCAGCCGGGCCGCCACGGCCTCGACCTCTCCAAACACCCGCATCACATTGCCACTGGCCAGCTTGCGCAGGTTTTCGTCGCTCCAGCCTCGCTCGACCAGTTCAGCGAACAACAGCGGATAGCTGGAAACATCCTCCATCCCCTGCACCAGTTCATATTCGTTTTCAGCGCCGTAGAAATCGGCGCCGATTCCGACATGGTCATGGCCCGCCACTTTGGCGATGTGATCGATATGGTCCGCCACGTCGGCGACGGTCGCTCTCGGTGATGGCCCCTTCCTGGCGATGTAGTCGTCAGTCAGCTGCTGCAGTTCGCCTTCCGCCAGGGGTTTGGCAACCCACAGCGCCCACAGCTCCTCGGCCCAGAGCCTTACCGGATTCGACACAAACTGCGGGATGAAAGCCACCATGAGCACACCGCCGTTCTCGGGCAATCGCCGCAGGATGGAATCGGGAACATTGCGCGCGTGATCGACCACGCCGCGGGCTGCGGCATGTGAAAAGATCACCGGCGCCCGCGTGGTGTCCAGTGCGTCAGAAGCTGTGGCTTCGGACACGTGGGCCAGATCCACCATCATGCCCAGCCGGTTCATTTCCTGAACCACCTGTTCGCCGAATGGGGATAGTCCATTGTGCAGCGCTTCACCCGTGGCCGAGTCCGCCCAGTCGTTGCTGTGGAAATGGGTCAGCGTCATGTAGCGCACACCCAGCAGGTAGTAAGCGCGCAAGGCACTCATGGAATTGACCAGGGTGTGGCCGCCCTCCATGCCCAGCAACGAGGCGATCCGGCCGCGTCCATTCTCGCGATAAATGCTGCTGACACTGTCGGCAAAACCGAGATCGTTCGGGTACCTGGCGATCATTTGATGCGCGATGTCGATCTGCTCCAGTTGCCGCCGCATGGCATCGAGCGGGCTGATGCCGGTGGGCACATACACCGACCAGAACTGGGTGCCCACCCTGCCCTCGCGCAGGCGCGGAATGTCCGTATCGCTCGGCACCCGGCCGGAGATGTCCCATTGCGCGACATTGCCGTTGGCTTTTTCACGAATCACGCCAGGAAGGTCGTTATGCCCATCGGCAACCGGTGTCGCATCGAGAATCGCGATCGCACGCTGCAGTGCTGCGGCAGAGGGTTCGGCGGCCACATGGCCTGCCATCATCCACAGGAAAAGCACGGTCAAGAGTTGGAATCTGGATAGCATGGAATTCGATCTCACTGGTTCTAGGGTTGGATCAGGCTTCAGTTGCCCGGAATGCGGAAATGGGCCATGGCACGTGTCATCCCGGTGTTTCAACGATCACCGGCAAGCGCCTCTTCAGCATCATTCCAGCTGCGCAGCGGCTGGAAATCCGGGATTTCGGCCAGGCCGCTCTTGAAATCGGGTGAGACCGCATCGCGGGTCACCCGCACATCCAGCAGCGCCGGAGCGTTGGCCACGGCCCGCTCCAGTGCTGCCGGCAGATCTTCCACGCGCTCGACATGCTCACCGTAGGCGCCCAGGCCCTGCGCGACCAGATCATACCTGCAACCGGCGATATCCGTGCCGATGATGTTGCCTTCGAAATTCACCACCTGGTCCACCCGCTCGATATTCCAGGCGCCATTATTGACCACCACCACCACAATTTTCGCGCCGGTGCGCACCGCCGTTTCCAGTTCCAGCGCGTTGAAACCGAATGCGCCGTCACCCGTGACCAGAACCACCCGGCGATTGGGATGCGCCAGTGCCGCGGCCACCGCGAACGGCATGCCCACGCCCAGGCAGCCGAAGGTGCCGGAATCCAGGTAAGCCGGCGTTTTCAGCGCCACGCGGGCAAATGAAGCAATATCGCCGCCATCCACCACCACGATACTGTCCGGCTCGATGATTTCGTTGACGGCGCCCAACAGGCGATAAGGGTGCATGGCGCCATTTTCGTCCGGCGCCTGCGTGTTGCAGGTTTCCCGCAACTTCAACTGCCGCTCGCGGTTGCTTTGTTGCAGGCCGGCGCACCACTCCTTGTCCAGGGATGGCGTGGCAACACCTTTAGACAACATTGCCCGCAGCGCCTTGTCCACAGCGGCGCGAATCTCCACCTCAGCACGGCGGTTTTCACTGGTCTCGCCGGGTGTGGTTCCGATACGAATGAATTTCGGCTGGCTGGCGAACAGGGCCCCGGAACCATAACCCAGTTCAAAATCGAGTTGGCGCCCCAGGGTAATCACCAGGTCGCACTGGTTCATCACCTGGGAGCGCAGGGCCGGTACAAAGGCCGGGTGATTTTCCTTCACCAGGCCGCGGCTCTCGCGGGTATCGATGTACAGTGCGCCGCTGGCTTCCAGAAAGTCATTCAGGGCCGCTTTCGCCGGCATGGCTGACTTGCCGGAAATGACCAGGGGACGGCGGGCCTGCGCCAGCAGTTCCAGCGCCGCTCGCACCGCAGCCGGATCGGGCAGGTTCGCCGGCTCGGGCCGGGGCTCGAACCAGCGTGGCTCGATCAGGTGGTCGGGCACCACCGAGCGCAGCACATCCACCGGTATGTCCAGGAAAGCCGGGCCCTTGTTGCCATGATTGCCGGTGGCCGCGGCGAATGCAGCATCCAGTTTCCACAGTATGTGCCGTGGCTCGAACACGGTGTCGGCATACACGGTGAACGGCTTCACCACTTCGACATGCGGGAACTCTTCCAGTGATTTCATGCCGAGTTGTGGCCGCGGCGGCAGGCCGCAAAACACCAGTACTGGTGACCGGGCCCGGTGCGCGGCGGCAATCCCGGTGATCGCATTGGTCAGCCCCGGCCCGGTGGTGACGGTGGCGATGCCGATGGGTTCGCCCAGGCCGGCGCCGAAGTCTGCCCCGAAGTCTGCCCCGGAGTCGGCCCCGAGGTCAGCGTGGGCCTGTGCCATGTGCACGGCTGCCGCTTCATGCCGCACCGAGATGATTTCAATCCCGGCCCGGAAGGATTCATCCCAGATGGGCTT
>CBFGWJ010000179.1:0-5262 GCA_965652335.1 uncultured Gammaproteobacteria bacterium
GACTTCTCTTCGTTCTTTCCGGACGACCGCCTGCCGGACAAAGCCATCCTGGTGGCGCTCATCTCCGCCGGCCTGTTTGTGAGCCTGGCGACGTTTGCGCGTGTGCCGGTGTCCACTTCGCAGGCCATCGTCGGCGGCGTGCTGGGTACGGGCCTGGCCATTGTCGGGCTGCAGCCGGGCTATCTCCGTTGGCCGGTGCTGACGCAGATATTTTCCGCCTGGATCGTCAGCCCGGTGCTGACCATGGTGCTGGCATTCGCCCTGTACAGCCTCATCAGCCGCCTGCTCAGGAATGCCAATATCGTCTTCTGGTCCAGGATCCTGGCGATGGCGGTGGTCATTTCGGCCGCCTATGTTTCGTTTTCTCTGGGCGCGAATGATGTCGGCAACGCCATCGGTCCGTTGTTGAACCGCTTTCCCGACCATGGTTGGCAACTGGCCTTGCTGGGCGGAGTGTCCATTGCCATTGGTGCGCTGACTTTCGGCGCGCGGGTAACCGACACGGTGGGCAAGAGCATCACCGCCCTGGATTACAGTGGTGCGCTGTCGGCACAGTTGTCCGCCGCCGTTGGTGTGCACCTGTTCTCGTTGCTGGGTGTTCCGGTTTCAACTTCCCAGGCCGTGGTGGGTGGCGTGATCGGTGTGGGATTGACCAAGGGCATGCGGGCGGTGAGCATGGGCCGGATACGAAGGATTTTCCTCGGCTGGGTGCTGACTCCGGCCTGCGCCGCGGTGTTTGCATATACCCTGTATTGGCTGTGGCCCTGAGCATGTTACTGAGCGGTTGACAGCGGGAGGCAAGAAAATGGCCCTGTTCAAGAAAGAGAAGGAAGCGCGGCGGCTGGTGCTGGAGCACCTGTCCCTCACCCGTGACTGCCTGGCTGAAACCCGCAACGTGCTGGAGCACTACCTGGCGGGCGATCTGGAAGCCGCCATCGGCGGGGCGGAAACGGTCAAGCGGCTGGAGCGTGAGTGCGACCACAGCAAACGCAAGGCCCGGATCGTGTTGCACCACGGGGCGTTCCTGCCACAGATCCGCTCCGATGTGCACCACCTGGTGGAGCTGGCGGACAAGCTGGACGGCGCCGGCGAAACGGCGGTCAAGTTCCTGGTGCATGAGCAACCGAAAATTCCGCAGGAATTCGCCAGCGACCTGATGGAACTCTGCTCCCTGGAGCTGAGTTGCTACCATGAGTTGCGCAGCGCCATGAAGAACTTCATCAAGCCGGAGGGCGAACTTGATGCCCTGCACGAGCACGTGGAAGCGGTATACCGGCTGCAGTCGGAAAGCCATGTGAAACAGGCCGAACTCACAGGGCGGGTGTTCAGTTCAAACCTGCAGCTGGCCGAGAAGATTCACCTGGCCCAGTTGCTGCGTATCATCGGCAGCATCTGTGACCTGTGCGAAGACGTGGCCGATGCGCTGGAATCGGTGGTGATGCGCTCGGTGGTCTGAACCGCAGCGCGGCGGTCTGAACCGCAACGCTGCCAGGCGCTCAGGAGGCCCGTAGCACCCGGTAGACATCCGCGTCCGCCAGGCAGTCGCGCAGGGCATCGGCGAGCGCACCCGCCCAGTGCCGCGCCGCGGCGGCATCGGGCAGCAGATCCTGGCGCACCTCAATGCCCACATGCGCCAGGCCGCGGCCCTCGGCATGGAAATCGATGGTGTAGTCGTGCGGGTGCCTGCCCGAATACGGCTGGTTGTCGCCGATGCACAGGTCGCCGCTGCGGTTCAGGTTCGCCAGCAATGGCGCGGCGATCCGCGGATCCTTGTCCCACATCACACCGATCTGCCAGGGGCGCTCCACATTGCCGAACACCGGAGTGCAGGTGTGGATGGATAACAGCGCCGGCGTGATGTCGGCCTGGGCGAACGCATCCAGCCGTGCGCTGATGGCGTCGTGGTAAGGCCGGAAGAAATTCCCGATGCGCCAGTCTTTCTGTTCCTCATCCAGCGCCTGGTTGCCGGGAATGACGATACCGTCGCTGATTTCGGGCATGGCGGTCGGATCATCAGGTTGCCGGTTGGGGTCGATCAGCAGCCGTGAAAAGCCGCAGAGGATCAGTGGCGCATCCAGCAGATCCGCCAGCGTGCGCGCCAGGTCCGCCGAACCGATATCCCAGGCAATGTGTTTTTCCATGTCGGCATCGCTGACGCCCAGCTGGTTGAGCTCAGGAGGGATGTACCGGCTGGCATGATCCGCCACCAGCAGCACCGGCGCCTTGCCGTGCAGGTTGTGAAAGCCGAATGCGGAGGGGTTGACGGGCGGGCCCGCTGGGGTAAAGCCTGGCATGGAAAAACGGTGGTCCTTTGTTGTGATTGTCCGAATTGTCCTGCATTTGCCGCCACCTTGCACCTGTTCTGTCCCCCCACTCATAATGGCTGCGTGAAAACCATCGTCATCAGTTCCCGCGACCAGAGCCAGGCGCCGTTCCTGCGTGGCATCATGATCCGCACGCTGCTGGATGCCGGCATGGGCTTTGAGGACGCGCTGGAACTGGCCGCCCAGGTCAGGGACCAGGTGGCGGATAAAGAGTCGGTAACCACCGCGCAGCTGCGCAAGGCCGTGGTGGCGCTGCTGAAAAAGGACAAGCGCACGGCGGTGATCAAGCGCTATTCGGTGCCGGTGGTGGCGCCTTCGCGCATCATCGTGCGCAGCCCCAATGGCGAAACCAGCGCTTTTTCACGTGGCCGCCTGATCCGTTACATGCAATCCAGCGGCGTGCGCCTGGATGACGCCGAGCGCATCACCAGCCTGCTGTACGAGCAACTGCTGTCGGCTGGCACCGTCAGCATCAGCAGCAACGACCTGGCTTTTATCACCTGGCTGTGCCTGAAGGAAGAGCTGGACGAGCAGGCCGCCCGCCAATACCTCACCTGGGCCGAATACCAGCGCAGCAACCGGCCGTTGCTGCTGCTGATCTGCGGCGCGGTGGGCAGCGGCAAGAGCTCCATCACCACCGAAATCGCCCACCGGCTGGACATCGTGCGCACGCAGTCCACCGACATGCTGCGCGAGGTGATGCGCACCATGATCCCGAAAAAGCTGCTGCCGGTGCTGCATTGCTCCTCGTTTGACGCCTGGAACACGATTCCGGTCATGGACAAGAAGAAGCGCAGCAAGGACCTGCTGATCGCCGACGGCTACCGCAGCCAGGCCGAGTTGCTGTCGGTGGCCTGTGAGGCGGTATTGCACCGCGCGATCCGCGAGAATTCACCCATCATCCTCGAAGGCGTGCACGCCTATCCCGAACTGGTGGGGAAATTGCCGGTGAAATCCGATGCCATCGTGGTGCATGTCACGCTGGCGGTGCTGCGCAAGCAGGAGTTGCGCAGCCGTTTGCGCGGCCGTGGCGCCAGCGAACCGTTGCGCCAGGCACGCCGCTACCTCAGCAAATTTGATTCCATCTGGCGCCTGCAAAGCTTCCTGGTGAGCGAGGCGGAGCGCAACGACACTCCGGTGATACCGAATGATGACAAGGAAGCGGCGATCTACCAGATCATCGGCGTGGTCAGCGCCGAGCTGGCACGCCATTTCAATGGTTCGGCCGAGGAAGTATTCGGCGACGTGGCCAGGCGCTCGAAACGCCGGAACAAGGGCTGGCGGGCGGTGCTGCCGCAACTGGTCAGGAAAGCAGCTGCATGAGTAACGCAGTTCGCAAGCGACAGGGCGTGGTGCTGATCGTGGATGGCATGGGCGACCTGCCGGTGCCCGAACTGCACGGCAAAACCCCGCTGGAAGCGGCGTTCACGCCCAACCTGGACCGGCTGGCGTCAGCCGGTGTGCATGGCCAGATCGACCCGATCGCGCCCGGGGTGGTGCCCAACACCGATTCCGGCACCGGCATGTTGATGGGCATGCGGCCCGAGCACGCTTCACGGCTGCGCCGTGGCCCGGTGGAAGCCGCCGGCGCGGGGGCCAGCCTGAACCCGGGCGATGTCGCCATGCGCGCCAACTTCGCCTCGGCGGATGACGTGGGTGGCCAGGTCCTGGTCAGGGACCGACGGGCCGGACGTATAGAACACGATGTGCCGGCCTTGCTGCAGGCGCTGGCCCGGATACCGGCTGCCAATGGCATTGAATTCCGGCTCTGGCCCACCGACCAGCACCGCGCAGTTCTGGTATTTTCCGGCCCCGGGCTGGACGCGGCCATCACCGACACCGACCCGGGCGACAGCTTCCTGCCGGCGCCGCTGCTGCGCAGTGAAGCACTGCGCCCGGAAGCGGCTGCCACCGCCGACCTGCTCAACCGCTACCTGGCTGAAGTGCGGCTAAGGCTGCTGGGGCACGAGGTCAACCGGCAACGGCAGCAGCAGGGCAAACTGCCGGCCAATGCGCTGATCACCCGCGGCGCCGGGGCGGCTGCCGAAATTGGCAACCTGGTCAGCCAGGCGGGCCTGAAGGCGGCGGTGGTTTCGGGCTGCAACACGGTGCGTGGCCTGGGCAGCCTGTTTGGTTTCACCACCATTCGAGACCGGAAATTCACCGCCAAGCGCGATACCGACATCGAGGCCAAAATCGAGGCGGCCACCGGCGCATTGCAGAACCATGACATGGTATTCGTGCACCTCAAGGCGCCGGACCTGTGCGCCCACGACCTGGAGCCGCTGGCCAAGATGGAAGTGCTGCAGCGTTTTGACGCGGCTCTGGCGCCGCTGCTGGACCTGGGGGTGACCATCGCCTGCGCGGCCGATCATTCCACCGACAGTAACAGCGGCAAGCACACGGCCGACCCGGTACCGGCGCTGCTGTACACGCCGGGCGCGGATCTGGCGGTGAACGGCGTCAAGTTCGGTGAAGCAGCGTGCCGCAGCGGCACCATGGAGCGGCAAAGCAGCAACGAATTCCTGCTGAAAGTGCTGCGCAGCCTGCAGGCAGGCTGAAGGGGCGCCAGCCGCCAGCCCAGCCGCCAGCCCAGCCGCCAGCATGGTGCGGCTGTAGCGGGCGACTGTAACAATACTGTCATATTTACCCTGTACCTTGGCGGCATTCACGATGCCAAACCGGAGTACAGCATGTCCCACAGCATCTCCCACAGCATGTCCCACGGCATGTCCCACGGCATGTCCCACGGCATGTCCCACGGCATGTCATTTAAGCGTCTTTGCCTCATGGCTTCAGTTGCAGCAGTGTTGACGGCCTGCGGCGGCGGCGAGAAGCGGCAACTGATCCAGAACAAGGGTTCCGACACCCTGGTGAACGTGGCCCAGGCCTGGGCTGAAACCTACCAGACCATCGATCCCGGCGTGGTGGTGGCGGT
>CBFGWJ010000180.1:0-5248 GCA_965652335.1 uncultured Gammaproteobacteria bacterium
ATCGATCCGCGGCCTTACGAAACTGCATTGGCTTCGGCCAGGGCGCAGCTGAGCCAGGCTGAGGCAGCGGTGAAGGTGTCAGCCCGCAACCTGGAGCGCGGCCGTGAGTTGTCGCCGCAGGGTTTCATCAGCAAGTCGGAACTCGACAAGCTGGTGAGTGAAAGCGATACCGCCAAAGCGCAGCTGGCCGCAGCGCAGGCCGCCGTGCAGAAAGCGGAAATCGACCTCGGTTTCACCCAGGTGCGGGCGCCCTTCGCCGGCACGGCAGGGCGTTCCGAGCTGAGCATCGGCGACCTGGTGGACCCCAACGCCGGCCCGCTGGTTACCTTGGTGCAGATGGACCCGATGCTGGTCGACTTTGATGTCAACGAGCAGGCCCTCGCCACCAGCCTGAAAGACAACCAGGCGCGCCAGGCCCAGGGCGAGCCGCCGGTGCGGTACACACCCAGCCTGAAACTGGCCGATGGCGATATCTATAACCAGCCCGGAAGAATCGATTACGCCAACAACCGCGTCAACACCTCCACCGGCACGGTAACTGTAACAGCCATCTTTCCCAATCCCGATGGGCTGCTGTTTCCCGGCCAGTTCGTGCGCGTGAATCTCCAGCGCGGTGAGGAACAGGAAGAGCTGATGGTGCCGCAGGTGAGCGTGCTGGAAGACATGCAGGGCCGCTATGTGTTCGCCATTACCGACGACAACCTGGTCACCCGCAAGAACGTCAGGCTGGGGCAGAAATCCGGCACCAAGTGGCTGGTGCAGGAAGGGCTGCAGGCGGGCGACCGGATCATCGTCAACGGCGTGCAGAAAGTCCGTGTCGGCGCGCCGGTTACCGCCACGCCGGTGAGCAGCATGCCACACGAATCCGCCCGGCCGGAGTAAGCGCCAATGATCAGCGCACTGTTCATTCGGCGGCCCAAGTTCGCCATGGTGATCTCGCTTCTGATCATGCTGTGCGGCGCCATCTCGATCCCGCTGCTGCCGGTGGGCGAGTTTCCCGATATCACGCCTCCGCAGGTTTCCGTAACCGCCAGTTATCCGGGCGCCAATGCCCAGACCATCCTCGACAGCGTGGCCGGGCCCATCGAGCAGCAGGTCAACGGCGTGGAAGGCATGATCTACATGCAGTCCACCGCCGCCAATGACGGCAGTTACAGCCTCAACATTACTTTTGAATACGGCGTTGATCCCGACCTGGCGCAGGTGAATGTGCAGAACCGCGTCAGCCAGGCGGAGCCGCTGCTGCCTGAAGACGTAACCCGCCAGGGCGTGCGTGTGGCCAAGCAGTCCACCGACATGCTGATGGTGGTCAACCTGTTCTCGCCGGACGGCTCGCTCGGTTCGGAATTCATCTCCAACTACACCACCATCAATGTGGCCGATGTGCTGGCGCGCATCAATGGCGTGGCCTCGGCCACCAACATGGGCGCGCTGGATTTCGCCATGCGCGTGTGGCTGGACCCGAACCGCATGGCGGCCCTGCAGCTCACTGCGGACGACATCATCGCCGCCATACGCGAGCAGAACGTGCAGGTGGCGGTGGGCACCATCGGCGCGCCGCCGGTGCCGCCAGGCCAGCAGTTCCAGTACACGCTCACCACCCAGGGCCGCCTGAAGTCGGTGGAGGAATTCGAACAGATCGTCGTGCGCGCCGGCGGCACGGCCAAAATCGTTTACCTCAGGGATGTGGCGCGCATTGAACTCGGCGCCCGCACCTATTCGAACTACGGCCAGCTGGATGGCAAGCCCGCCTCGGTGCTGGCGATCTACAAACTGCCTTCGGCCAATGCCCTGGATGTGGCCACGCAGGTCAAGGACCGCATGCAGGAACTGTCGGAAAGCTTTCCCGACGGCCTGGACTACGCCGTGCTGTACGACACCACCCGGTACATTTCCATCTCGATCGAAGAGGTGATATCCACCCTGCTGGAAGCGGTGGTGCTGGTGATCGCCGTGGTATTCCTGTTCATGGGCAGCTGGCGCGCCACGCTGATACCCCTTGTTACCATTCCGGTTTCGCTGATCGGCACTTTTGCCTTCATGCTGATGCTGGGCATGAGCATCAACACGGTTTCGTTATTCGGCCTGATCCTGGCCATCGGCATCGTGGTGGATGACGCCATCGTGGTGATCGAGAACACCGAGCGCCACCTGGCGGCCGGTTTGAGCAGCCGGGAGGCAGCGCTCATCTCGATGAAGGAGGTGACCGGCCCGATTATTGCCACCACGCTGGTGCTGTTTGCCGTGTTCGTTCCGGTAACCCTGATGCCCGGCATCAGTGGCGCGCTGTATCGCCAGTTCGCCCTGACCATCTCCATCGCGGTGTTCATTTCCATGATCAACGCGTTGACGCTGAGCCCGGCGCTGGCGGCGCTGATCCTGAACAAACACACCCAGCCGAAAGGACTGCTTAAGAAGTTTTCCGATGGCCTGGACTGGCTCACCGGCAAGTACCGGGCGGTAGTAGGTTTCAGCGTGCGCCGGCTGTCCCTGTCCATCGGGGTATATGCGGTGTTGATGGGCATGGTCGGCTGGCTGGTGTTGTCGTTGCCCACCGCGTTTGTTCCGGTTGAAGACAAGGGGGCATTTTTCGTCGACATCCAGTTGCCCGACGGCGCCTCGCTGCAACGCACCGAAGAGGTGGTAAAAGACATCAACGGTATCCTGCTGGCTGATCCCAATGTCAGCCATGTGGTAACGGTGAACGGCTATTCCATCCTCAAGGGCGTGACCTCCGGCAACTCGTCCTTTTCCATCGTGGTGCTGAAAGACTGGGAAGAACGCCCGGAGCGCTCGCAGCACCAGATGGCCGTTGCACGGCGCCTGCAGGGCCAGCTGCTGGCCGTGCCCAGCGCCATGGCGGTGGTATTTGCCACACCGGCCCTGCCGGGCGTGGGTTCGGTGTCGGGGCTGGATTACCGACTGCTGGACCGTCAGGGCAGGACGCCGGAAGAACTGGCAGCGGTGTCCGCGGCAGTCGTGAGCGCCGCCAATAGCTCGCCTGCCATCGGCCAGGCGTTTACCAGCTTTCGCGCGGCCATACCGCTGCTGGAAGTGGAAGCAGACCGGGTCAAGGCCAAGGACCAGGGCATCGCCCTGGGCTCGGTGTTCGGCGCCATGCAGAGCATGCTGGGCTCCTACTACGTGAATGACTTCAACCTGTTCGGCCGTACCTTCCGTGTGATGATCCAGGCCGAAGGCGAATACCGCAATGACGAGAGCGACATCAGCCGCATTTTTGTGCGCAACAGCGAGGGTGAAATGGTGCCGCTGTCCACGCTTCTCAGAACCCGGCCTTCGCTGGGCCCGGAAACCCTGAACCGCTACAACCTGAACAATTCCGTCACCATCAATGCCATCCCCGCGCCGGGGTACAGCGACTCGCAGGCCATGGATGCACTGCGGCAGATTTCCGCCACCCAGTTGCCGGAGGGCTATGACTACGACTGGTCGGGCATGACTTTCCAGTCACTGGCTGCCGGCAACCTGGCGCCGATCATCTTCAGCCTGGCGCTGGTATTTGTATACCTGTTCCTGGTGGCGCAATACGAAAGCTGGCTGATTCCGGCGGCCATCGTGCTGTCGGTGCCGCTGGCACTGATCGGCGCCTTCGCCGGCCTGAAGCTGCTGGGCATTCCGCTGAACCTCTACGCCCAGATCGGGCTGGTGCTGCTGATTGGCATGGCCGCCAAAACCGCCATCCTGATCGTTGAGTTCGCCAAGCAATTGCGCGAAACCGAAGGCCGTTCCATTCTCGACGCCTCTACTGAAGCCGCCACCCTGCGCTTTCGCGCGGTGCTGATGACCGGCTTGTCCTTCATCCTTGGCGTGCTGCCGCTGGTGCTGGCCTCCGGAGCCGGCGCCGCGTCACGGGTTTCGCTGGGCGCAACGGTGTTCTTTGGCATGATTTCATCAGCGATTCTCGGTACTTTGCTGGTTCCGGCGGCATTTGCCGCCATCCAGCGCATGCGGGAATGGGGCAGGCGCGGCCAGCACGCGGCACCAAAGGCCTAGCGCCAGCCAGGCCTGGTGATCCAGAATGGTGGGGGCCGCATCAAGTGACTGGGTAAAAGTATCGATGTAAATATGCTGATTTGAGGTGCGGGTTCAAACGCCAAATTGCTGATAATGTAGGGGTATTGTTGTCATTCAATGCCTGACGCATCCACGGGAGACCAACCATGAAAGCATTCCTCCTCTCACTTGTACTCGCGGGTTTGGGCTGCATCCCCGCCGCAAGCTTCGCGCAAACGCCCGAAGAAGCCGTCATTGCACAGGTCCTGGCATTCAACCAAGCCTACGAGAAGAATGACCTGGACGCCTATTTCGCGTTTTACACCGACGACGCCATGCTCTGGATGGGAGGAAACCATGTCAAGCTGGATGACTATAAAAAGGATTGGTACGAACTCATTGGCAAGGGCGGTGGGGTGGAAAAGAACACCATCACCGAGATGAATGTGCAAATGGGGCCCGGTGACTCCATGGCCATCGTCACCTACCGGGTTGAAGTGCACACCCGCATGCCTGACGGTACGGTAAACATCGATACGGCAGACGAGTGTGATACCTGGTTCCTGGCCGCCGGCCAGTGGCGTGTTGGCCACATCCACTACATGGTTGAACCAGCCACTGAGTAGCAGTCGCGGTTCTGCGCGGGAGGGCACTCAATCTGCGGCAGACCGGCAGCCCCTACAACAACAGACCGTCGGTTAACTACCTGGGGCGAAACGGCTTTGTTGCTGGTGGAACCTCGGCTGGCGGATTGCTGGGTTTGGGTGGCCGGCCCGGCCGGTTGCCAGGGGGATGCGGGCGTGGCGGCCTGGGCCGGTAGCCGGGTGGGTAGAGGATTTCATTGTAGTTTTCCGGCTCGGGGTAGTAGATGACCGTATTTTGCGCGGCAGCCGGTTGCACCTGCCGGCGGTTCTTGCGGCTCTCCGCCATTTCATCCCGCAAGGCCTGCATGGCTTCAGCCTGGGCAGCCACGTTGTAGCGGTCCTCATTGGGGTCGTAGCTGTCCGGCTGCGAGCCATCGACTTCCAGTGTTTCAACCGGGCTCGCGGCTTCGGGTGGGGGTGACTGGCTGTAGTGATTGATCCCCTGCTCATCCACCCAGTGATAAATCTGGTCGGCCATGACGGCAGGCCCGGCCAGCGCCGTGCCGATGAACACCAGGCATACCCGTGAGTATTTTCCGGCCACGATTCCATGTTCCGTGGATTGCTGGTGCCAGTATAGGTAAAGTCAG
>CBFGWJ010000181.1:0-5237 GCA_965652335.1 uncultured Gammaproteobacteria bacterium
GTCGCAATGCTTCGATTTCCTCAACAGTAAGCCCGAACAGGAAGAAATTCTCCTCGCCCACCGCTTCAAGAATTTCCACGTTGGCGCCATCCAGGGTGCCGATGGTCACGGCGCCATTCATCATCAGCTTCATGTTGCCGGTACCGGATGCTTCCTTGCCGGCAGTGGAAATCTGCTGCGACAAATCCGCGGCCGGGCAGATCAGCTCCATGGCCGAAACGTTGTAGTCGGGATAGAACAGCATGGCCAGCCGGCCGCGCATGGCCGGGTCGGCATTGATCACCGCTGCCACGTCGTTGACCAGCTTGATCACCTGCTTGGCCATGGCATAGCCCGGCGCTGCCTTGCCGCCAATGATGATGGCGCGGGGCGCCAGGCCTTCGCCATCACCCCGCCGGATACGGTCATAGAGATGAACCGCATGCAGCACGTTCAGCAGCTGGCGCTTGTACTCGTGGATGCGTTTCACCTGTACATCGAAAAGCATCGAGGTATCCAGCCGCAACCCGACCCGGGCCTCGATGGCTTCGGCCAGCCGGCGCTTGCTGGCCAGGCGTACGGATTGCCACTCGGCCTGGAAAGCCGGATCGCCGGCCGAGGATTGCAGATTTTCCAGCAGGTCCAGGCTGGTTTCCCAACCGCTGCCGATGTGGCGGTCGAGCAGGCTGCGCAGTCCCGGATTGCAGGCTGCCAGCCAGCGCCGCTGCGTCACGCCGTTGGTTTTGTTGTTGAAACGATCAGGCCACAATTCAAAGAAATCCCGGAACAGGCCTTCGCGCAGCAGCCGGGAGTGAAGCTCGGCCACACCGTTGACCGAAAAGCTGCCGACAATGGCCAGGTAGGCCATTCGCACGCGCCTTGGAAATCCCTCATCAATGAGTGACATCCGCTGCAGGCGCGCGGTATCGCCGGGCCAGCGAAGGCTGACCTCGTCGAGGAAGCGCGCGTTGATTTCGTAAATGATTTCCAGCAGGCGCGGCAGCAAACGCTCCAGCAATTTCACCGGCCAGGTCTCCAGCGCTTCAGGCAGCAGCGTGTGGTTGGTATAGGCCATGGTGGCCGTCGTGATGGCCCAGGCCTGGTTCCATTCAAGCCCATGCATGTCCATCAGCAGGCGCATCAGTTCCGGCACCGCAATGGCAGGATGCGTGTCATTCAGCTGGAACCGGTAGTGTTCGGCGAATCCGGCCAGTCCAGCCCCATTATGGTTTCTGTCACGGTTGCTGTTACGGCTGCTGTCGCGGCTGATCCAGTCGTGCAAGGCATCCTGCAGGCTGGCTGAGACCAGGAAGTACTGCTGCTTCAGCCGCAGTTCGTGGCCGCTTTCGGTGGCTGTATTGGGATACAGCACCATTGAAATGTTCTCGGCCGCATTCTTGGCGGCCACCGCCTCGGAGTAACTGCCGGCATTGAAATCCTCCAGGCTGAATTCATCGGTAGCCGCCGCCGACCACAACCGCAGCGTGTTCACCACATCGTTGCGGTATCCCGGAACCGGCACATCGTAGGGAATGGCCAGCACATTGCGCGTATCAATCCAGTCGCGCCGCACCCGCCCGGTGGCGTCGCGCCAGGTGGTGGTGCGGCCGCCAAAGCGGATTTCCCGCGCCAGTTCAATGCGTTCGATTTCCCAGGGAAAGCCATTGCGCAACCAGGGGTCCGGGTCTTCCACCTGCCGGCCATCCTGGATGCGCTGGTGGAACATTCCATACTGGTAACGGATGCCATAACCGGTTACGGGCAGGCCCAGGGTGGCGCAACTGTCCAGGAAACAGGCCGCAAGGCGACCCAGGCCGCCATTGCCGAGCCCGGCATCATGCTCGGCCTCCAGCACCTCTTCCAGGTCCACGCCCAGTGTTTCGAGGGCCTCCGCCGCTTCGTCGCCGAGATCGAGGCTGAGCAGCGCATTGCGCAGCAGGCGCCCCATCAGGAACTCCATGGACAGGTAGCAGGCCTGGCGCTGGCCAGATTTTTCGACAGCGATGCGGGTCCGGTTCCAGCGCTCCACCAGCCGGTCGCGGGTGGCATGCACCAGCGCCTGGTACAGGAAGGGCGCATCGACGCGAACGGTGCGCCGCCCCAGCATGCGGGTGTAGTAATGCGTCAGGCTGGTGAGCAGCGATTCGGTATCCATGCCCAGGCTGGAACCTTGCAGGAATTCCAGCCGGGCGCCTTCATCCCTGGGCAATTTGCCTCCAACGGATTCGGTTGGGTGTGAATCGGAAATCAAGGTTTCGGCCTCCCCGGTGACGCCATCCCGCGCACCGCCAGTTTGTATCGGTTCAGCTTTCACCCGGCTCCGGCGCCAGCCAGAGCGTGGCCAGTGGCGGCAGGGTTAACTGTACGGACTGTGGCCTGCCCTGTGCCGGAATATCCTGTGTCTCCGGCATCGTCATTGTATTTTCGGCGACTTCCACACCACTGCCGCCAAATTCCGCGGCATCAGTGTTCAGCAGCACCCGCCAGGCGCCGGAACGGGGAACGCCCAGCCGGTAACCGCGGCGCACCACCGGCGTGAAATTGCACACGCACATGATGAATCCGCCATCCTTCGCGCGCCGCAGCCAGGAGTAGATGCTGTGTTCGGCATCATCGGATTCGATCCACTCGAACCCGGCCGGATCAAAATCCTGTTCATACAGGGCCGGAAGCTCACGATAGCAATGGTTCAGGCGCCGGATCAATGCCTGCATGCCGCGGTGCGGGGCATGCTCGAGCAAATGCCAGTCGAGTGAACGCTGGTGATCCCACTCCCGCCACTGCGCGAATTCGCCGCCCATGAACAACAGCTTCTTGCCCGGGTGAGCGTACATGAAGCCGAAATAGGCCCGCAGGTTGGCAAAGCGCTGCCAGTCATCGCCGGGCATGCGGCCGACCAGCGAGCCTTTGCCGTGCACCACTTCGTCATGCGACAGGGGCAGGATGAAGTTCTCGCTGAACGCATAAACCAGCCCAAAGGTCATCTTGTGGTGATGGTATTTGCGATGGACCGGATCCTCGCGCATGTAGGCCAGCGTGTCGTTCATCCAGCCCATGTTCCACTTGCAGCTGAAACCCAGCCCGCCATGTTCCACGGGCCTGGACACACCGGGCCACGCTGTCGATTCTTCTGCGTGGCTGCGGGCGCCGGCCGAATGCACCTGCTGGTTGAGCGTCTTGAGAAAGTCCACGGCCTCGAGGTTTTCGTTGCCACCAAGCGCGTTGGGCAGCCACTCACCCGGCTGGCGGGAATAATCGAGGTAGAGCATGGAGGCCACGGCATCCACGCGCAGCGCATCCACATGGAACTCGCGGATCCAGTAAAGCGCGCTGCCGAGCAGGTAGTTGGCCACCTCGCGCCGCCCATAGTTGAAAATCAGCGTGCCCCAGTCAGCGTGTTCACCCCGTCGCGGATCTTCATGCTCGTACAGGGCAGTGCCGTCAAAGCGTACCAGGCCGTGCTCGTCGCGCGGAAAGTGCGCTGCCACCCAGTCCATGATCACGCCGATGCCCGCCTGGTGCAGCTGATCGACCAGGAATCGCAGGTCATCGGCGCTGCCAAAGCGCTGCGAGGGTGCGAACAGCCCAATCGGCTGGTAACCCCAGGAGCCTTCGAACGGGTGCTCGGTCAGTGGCAGGAACTCGACATGGGTGAAGCCCATGTCGCGGACATACTCCACCAGTTGCCCAGCGAGCTCGCGATAGCCCAGCGGCTGGTTGCCATGAGCCGTCCGTCGCCAGGAACCCAGGTGCACCTCGTAAATGCACATGGGCTTGTCCAGATCATTCATGAACCCGCGTTGTTCTATCCAGCCGCGATCCTGCCAGCGGTAATCACTCTGCTCCACCACGGATGCATTGCCCGGCGGCGCCTCGAAATATTGTCCCAGCGGGTCTGACTTGAGCGGCAAGCGCCTGCCCGCGGCATCCTCAAGTTCAAACTTGTAGAGCGACCCGGCCGCCACCGCAGGAATGAAAAGTTCCCAGATGCCATTGGCCGGGTGCAGCCGCATTCGATGCAGTCGGCCATCCCAACCGTTGAAATCACCGACTACGCTGACCCGGAAAGCATTCGGCGCCCATACCGCAAACCGGGTGCCCGCCACACCCAGGTTGGAACACACGTGCGCGCCCAGCTTGCGGTAAATGTCCGTATGCGAACCTTCTCCCAGCAGATGGAGGTCCAGCTCGCCCAGCATGGACGGGAACCGGTCAAGTTCATCCATCACTCCGGAGCCAGCACGCTCCCGCGTGGTGGTGGGCCCATGCTCGCGCGGGACAGGTATCTTCGCTTCATACAGCGCTTCAATGTACCGTTTTGCGGCCACGCTCCAGGAAAATCGCTGCGCCGCCGCGGCACGGCGCATCGCCCGCCAGGCAGCGGGCTGGTTGCTGCGGAGTTGCAGCGCCCTGCGCACAGTCGCGACCAGGGCCTCGGCCTGAAACGCCGGCGTGGTACCCTCAAAGACAAAGCCGCTGACGCCTTCCGTCACCGTGTCCCTGAGGCCACCCACGCCATGCACCACGCACGGCTGGCCGGCACGCATGGCAAGCATCTGGCTGATGCCGCAGGGTTCAAAACTGCTGGGCATCAGGAACAGGTCACCGCCGCGATAGATCAAGTCCGACAAGTCTTCAGCGTAGCCACACAGGAACAGGAGATTTCCATTCGCGGCAGCAATTCCTGCCAGCCGCGACTGCAGGCCTGCGTCACCACTTCCCAGCAGCACCAGCAAGCTGTCCTCGCCCAGTTCAGCCAGCACCGCTTCCAGCGCCGTGGCGTGACCCGAAACCGGATGCAGCAATAAGGCAAGTTTCTGCCGCACCAGCCGGCCTACGCTGGTCAGCAGGTGTACCGGCCTGTTACCTGACTCCAACCATGCCAGTGCCGGGTCCCCGGCCCGTGCCATCTGGCGGAAAGACTTCATCGCTGAACGCAGTTCGTCCCAGCCGATCGCGGATTCCGGAGTGCCGGAATACTCGCAGCCATTGAGTATGCCGACCAGACGATGCTGCGCCGCGGCCTGTTGCAGGTCCTTCTCCAGGCCTTCCCCGCCCATGAAGCCATGTCGCGGATCAGCAGGCCGAAGGATTTCCCGCGCATAGGTGGGCGACACGGTGCTGAGGCCATCGGCCAGTCGAATGGCGCAGGCCATGAAATTGATGCAGTCACGGTAGCGCGGGTCGCGCAGGCTTGCCATGGGCAATTGCGCTTGTGGAAACCACGCCGCCAGGCTGGACGCGTGCGCATGCAGTGG
>CBFGWJ010000182.1:0-5220 GCA_965652335.1 uncultured Gammaproteobacteria bacterium
GTGCGGCCCTTGCGCGCGTTCTTTTCGATGAACTCGATGATCATGCCGGCCACATCCTTGCCGGTGGCCTTCTCGATACCTTCAAGGCCAGGCGACGAGTTCACCTCCATCACCACCGCGCCGTGGTTGGAACGCAGCAGGTCCACGCCGGCTACGTTCAGGCCCATGATCTTGGCTGCGCGCACGGCGGTGGAGCGTTCTTCCGGTGTGATGCGCACCAGTTGCGCGGTGCCGCCGCGGTGCAGGTTGGAGCGGAACTCGCCTTCCTTGCCCTGGCGTTTCATGGATGCCACCACCTTGTCGCCGATCACGAAGCAACGTATGTCGGCGCCACCGGCTTCCTTGATGAATTCCTGCACCAGGAAGTTGGCGTTGAGGCCGCGGAATGCCTCGATCACGGACTCGGCGGCCTTGCGGGTTTCGGCCAGCACCACGCCCACCCCCTGGGTGCCTTCCAGCAGCTTGATCACCACCGGCGCATCGCCCACCAGTGACAGAAGGTGGTCGGTGTCGTCCGGCGAGCTGGCAAATCCGGTCACCGGCATGCCGATGCCCTTGCGCGCCATCAGTTGCAAAGCGCGCAGCTTGTCGCGCGAACGGCTGATGGCCACCGATTCATTCACGCAATACACGCCCATCATTTCAAACTGGCGAACCACGGCAGTTCCGTAAAACGTAACCGAGGCGCCGATGCGTGGAATCACCGCGTCGAAATCGTCCAGGGCATGGCCCTTGTAGTGCACTGCCGGCCGCATGGAGGCGATGTTCATGTAGCAGCGGCGGTGGTTGATGACCTTGACCTCATGGCCACGCAGCTTTCCGGCCTCCACCAGGCGCTCCGTGGAGTACAGATGTGGGTTGGTTGAAAGTACCAGGATTTTCATATGGTTCACCGAAGAAGGGACACTTCAAGCCGGGCCTCGATTGTGGCCACTTGCCATGTCCCGGATATGAATGGAGTCGAGAACGGTGGTGGAACCCTCCACCGCAGCTTTGGCGCCGGCCAACCCCGCAAAAGGAGCGACATTGAACAGTGCTTTGTGCTCATGTGCAAGAGGATATTTCATCCGGCTTGGCGGACCTTCCTGCGGCGCCGCTTGCCGGTGAGATAGGAGGCCTCCGGGTCTACCACCGCGTGGCCGCGCAGCGCGGTGCGTCCCAGCAGCATGCGAAACCGCATGTTGTCGCGCGCGGTGAGGGTAATTTCGATTTTCCAGGTCCGCGCACCCAGGGTAACGGGCGTGAGGATCACCGGGCGAACTTCCTGGTGGCCGCCCGAATCGGTCACCGTGCGCTCGTCGTGCAGCCGGGCCTCACAGACCAACACTACTTCCAGGTGATGCTGTTCCGGGTGCAGCCAGAACCGGACCCAGGGCCTTTCGTCCTTTTCGTAGCGCTCGATCCTGAAGGCATGCAGGGCGGATGTGCGTGCCCCGGTATCCACCTTGGCCTTGATGTGGGCAATGCCCAGCTCCGGTAACGCCAGCCACTCGCGCCAGCCCACTCGAATGCGGTCAACCGGGCAATCCGTCACAACCATTTCTTCCAGCGGAACAGCATCAGGATGCCACCGCCAATCGTCACCATCAGCAACAGCAACCAGTTGAAAGCCATCGGGTGTTCCAGTCCGGGCAGGCCCGCCACGTTCATGCCGAACAGGCCGGTGAGGAAGGACAGGGGCAGGAACACGGCGGAAACAATGGCCAGCAGGTACATCTTGGAGTTCTGTTCCTGCGCCAGGCGGCTGAGCAGTTCTTCCTGCGCCACCATGGCACGCTCGCGCGCCAGGTCCAGTTCTTCCAGGAACAGGGTCATGCGGTTGGCCTCTTCGGAGAGTGCCGCCGATTCGGCTTCGGAAAATATGCTGTGCTGCATGCGTGACAGGCGGTCCAGCGCTTCGCGTTGCGGCCCCAGGTATCGGCGGAAACGAGCGGTCTTGCGGCGCAGTTCGGCAAACTCGCTGCGCTTGGCGGGTGTTGCGTGATCGGCGATGGCGATTTCGGCGGATTCGATGGCATCATCCAGCCGGTCGACCACGTCGGCGATGCGCTCGCCCAACAGCCAGGCCAGCTCCGCGATGAAGTTTCCGGGACTATCCGGCCCGATACCATCAACCAGCGCCAGCTGGATCTTCTCCACCGACATCACGCGCCTGCGTCGGGTGGTGATGATGCGGTTGGACTCCAGCCAGATACGAATGGAAACCATGTCTTCCGCGTCTTCGCCCGGGTTGAGGTTCACGCCGCGCAGGATGGCCAGCGCGCCTTCCGGGGTTTGCAATGCGCGCGGGCGGATATCGTCATCCAGCATGGCGTCGAGGACGGCGGTGCTGATGCCGCTGTGGTGCATCAGCCATTCCCGGCCCAGGGGTTTGGAAAAATCCAGGTGGATCCAGCGCAGGCCATCAGCGGGGATGGGCCTGGCGAGGTCGGCCTCCTGCAGTGCCGTACCACCACCCTTTCTGTCCAGGTCATAAGCGCAGATCAGGCCGTCACTATCGTCCCAGTTGATTGCAGAATGCTCGTTCATTCCCAGGATTCCTGAATATTGGCGTCTACGCGGCTATCATACCGGAGCAGCAACTCAAGTAACGGAGCCCGTTTAATGCCAAGTCATGCTTATACCTCGCCCATGGAAGTCCTGAATGCCTGGATTGAAGCCGTCAATACGCTGGATATCGACACCATCCTGACCATGTATTCCGCCGATCACATCCTTCTGCCCACGTTTTCGCCGCACATGATTCGTGATGATGCGGCGACGCTGCAATATTTCCAGCAGCTTGGCACCCGCAAGGGGCTGAACGTACGCTTGCACCAGCGTACTCTCACCGAACAGCAGCTGAACGATAAGTGCAGCGTGTTCAGTGGCATCTACACCTGGACATTCGAGGTGGATGACGAGCCATTGTCATTTGCCTCACGCTTCACGTTCGTGATCGATCTCGCGGATGACAAGCCGATCCGCCATCACCATTCGTCCCAGATCCCCAGGACATTGAATTGATTTCAAGGCACTGAATCAACCATCCATGGTTGATCTGTGCACGCCAGGCAAAAAGTGTGATTTTTGCCTGGCTTCATTTTCAATGATCTTTGATCATTGTAAATGTTGGTTAGCCAGCCCCTCCTACGGGCGATGTGTTGTAGGAGGCGGTTTACCGCCGACCTGGTTTTCTGTCGGGACTGAAGCCCCTCCTGCGGGTGTGTCACTTTCAGGTAGCAGGTAGCGCTGCAGGAACAGCAGCGCGGCCTGCTGGTAGGCGTCACGGTTTTCCTTGCGGTCGTAGCCGTGGCCTTCGTTGAGGGCATTCATGTACCACACCGGCTGGCCGCGTCGGCGCAGGGCGGCTACGATCTGTTCGGACTCCGTTACCGGCACGCGCGGATCATTCTGGCCCTGCACCACCAGCATGGGCACAGCAATTTTTTCGGCGTGTGTCAGCGGGCTGATGGATTGCAGGAAGGCGCGCATCTCCGGGTCGCGTTCATCACCGTATTCGCGGCGCCTCAGGTCACGGCGGTAATCCTGGGTGCTTTCCAGGAAGGTAACGAAATTGCTGATCCCCACCACGTTGATGGCAGCCCGCAGCCGATCGCTGTAATGCACCGCCGAGGCCAGCACCATGTAGCCCCCATAGCTGCCGCCGTAAACCGCCACGCGCCCTGGGTCCAGTTGTGGCTGCGTTCCGATCCAGTCCAGCAGCGCGCCGATGTCCTTGACCGCATCTTCGCGCAGCTTGCCATCATCCAGCGACAGGTACTCATTGCCATAGCCGAATGAGCCCCGGACATTCGGCGCAATCACCGCGGCGCCAAGTTCCGCCACCCAACTCTGGAACGTGCTGGAAAACGATGGCCGGTACTGGCTTTCAGGCCCGCCGTGGATGTAGATGATGACCGGAAAGGGTCCTTTCCCTTTGGGGAGGTAGACAAAGGCCGGTATCTGCCGCGCCTGTTCGCCCACCAGATCAAAGGTGGGATAGCGCACCAGTTGCGGCTCCACAAAGGATCGGGTGTCCAACCCGCCCACTTCGCTGAACGTCCAGCGCAGCAGGGATTCGGCGTCCAGCGGCGAACGCCCCATCTGCATCACGAATACATCGCTGGGCGTCTGCGCGGTGCTCAGCGTCATCGCCAGGCGGCGGTTGTCCGGGTGGAATTCAAGCCCGGAGATCACGCCCATGGGCAGGTTGTTCACCAGCGCATACTTGCGGTTGCGGGTGTTCAGCAGGTAGAGGCGGCTGATACCTTCTTCGTTGGTGGTGAAAGCGCCGCGCCGGCCGTCTTCGCTGAGGGCGAACTCGATCACATCCCAGGGAATCGAGGTGGTGATGAACTCCGGCAGTGCGCCTGGCTCCAGTGACTGCCAGGCCAACTCCGCCCCCAGGCCCCGGGCATTGGTGATGAAGTAGTAGCCGGTATCGGTGCGGTCCAGGGTGGCTGCGCGGTTGGCTGATGGTATCTCCGCGCTGCCGGTGAGCAGGCGCAGCTCCCCACTGGCGAGGTCCATCAGGTAAATGCGCGAATCCGTGGCGCTGATCATGTGCTGCACCAGCAAGTATTTTCCATCCGCGGTGAAATCGACCGGGCTCCACCACTGCTGGTCATTGGATTCCAGCACCGGCCGGGCCGCTTCCGGCCGGTCGATGTCCATCAACCAGATGTCATTGCTGCGGCCGTTGCGGCGGGTCGACTGGTAAGCCAGGCGCCGGCCCTCCTTGTCCCACACCAGCCGCGCATTCCTGGAGCTGCCATCGCTGATCATGCGCGTGCTGGCCGTTTCCGGGTCAAACAGGAAAATCTGGTCGAACTCGCTACCGCCCTGGTCCATGGTCAGGGCGATCGTGGATCCCCGATGCTGGCGCAGCACCTCGCTCATGGGCTCGGTGAAGTAGGTCAGCTGGTGGCGCGCGCCACCCTGGAAATCCACCCGATGAATCTGGTTGAGCTCGCCGAAACGCGTGAGGATGAGCATGCCTTTGCCCCCTTCCACCCAGTCGACGAATTGCGCCGAACGTACTTCCTGGTATTGCTGCAGGCGATTCACCAGGCCGGGCGGGATTTCCGGCACATCTTCGAGAATGAGCTGGCCGTTGTTCAGGGTGCGGGTGGTGGGGGTGGGGTTGGCCATGCCGGCCCAGGCGCTGCTGCAGGCCAGGATGCAAGCCTGCAGGAAGACGGTGAACAACAGGCGCGCAGGCCTACAGCGTTGATTTGC
>CBFGWJ010000183.1:0-5214 GCA_965652335.1 uncultured Gammaproteobacteria bacterium
GTGCCGTTGCGGGACACCGGATCGTAAGTCAACACCTTGCGGGTGTTTTCAAACCAGGAGCGCGGCTTGTGGTCCAGTATGTCGCCGGCCTCCCAGGCGGTAGAGCCAAGCTCGCCGTTGGTGCCGTTGATGTTGATGGCCAACAGGGAGCCGTGCCAGTCCTGGGCATCGAACTTGGCCTGGAATACCTTGGAATTGCCGGAAATCGATCCGCCGTTGGTGGCGCCCGAAGCG
The DNA here is from genome assembly GCA_965652335.1 of uncultured Gammaproteobacteria bacterium. Lineage (GTDB taxonomy): Bacteria > Pseudomonadota > Gammaproteobacteria > Xanthomonadales > SZUA-36 > JAWXBM01. The sequence continues at coordinate 235 of CBFGWJ010000183.1, forward strand.
GCGCCGCCGATGCGGTCGGCGATGTTCTGGATCACCAGTTCCAGCTGCCCGATGAGGTCCTCGGGCCGCCGGGCGGAAATGTACTCGCCGCGGCTGTTCCAGGCTGCATGCCACAGGTCATCCACGGATTTCTGGTTATCGGTGGAGCCGCTCAGGTACCAGGGACCGGTGTGCGTATCGGGGTTGAACTCATCCGGACGGCCGTCCTTGTTCAGGTCCCCCAGCGAACCGGTGATGCCAAACCCGATGCTGTAGGTAACCATGTGCTGGTGGCTGGCCGAATCGAACTTGTCGGTGGGAACCAGGTCTGCCATGGAAGACAGGTCCCGGTCGTAGTAATACTTCGCCACATCCGCCAGCAGGATTTTGGTGCCGTTGATCGAGCCGTTATCCCCATCAACATCCGACTTTACATAGTAAGGCGAACTGCCGTTCCAGAAGCCATCGGAGAACAGGATGGTGAAATTCTTCTGGCACGCCAGGTTGATCGGCGAAGGCTTGCCGCTGAGTTTGCCCTCGTAATAGCGTCCCACGTGCTCCAGGCCGCGCCGCAGCGGCGTGCCCAGTGCCTTCTGTGAGGTTTCCAGGTAGGTATTGATCAGATTCTGGTTGTGCGGAACGTAGTTGACGGTGTCTTCGGGTGGCATTTCCACGAAGATGTCGGACTCATTGATCAGGCTGAAACCGTAGCGAACGGACGGCAGGTTGGTAATCACCTTGGCCACGCCGGCGCGGGTCACCATGGACCGGCGGCGATAGTACTGGTACCAGTTGGCAACGCTCTGCGCCAGCTCCGCGGCGGACTTGCCGCCGGTGGCTTCCACGCACAGCGGGTGGCTGGGGTCCAGTGACGTCACGGTGGGATTGAGGCCGTACCAGTTCGGGTTGTACTGGTTCAGCGTGCAGGAAAAGCCGGCGGCGTTGACCACCACTTTTACATGGCTGTCCCACTGGTCGACGATGCCATTGGATCCTTCGGTCATGTCGGTGCGGTCCGGTTGTGAGCCGGCGAAGCCCTTGTCATCGATCCAGTGATGGTATTCAAAGCCGGCCAGGTTACGCAGGTCGTTATAGCCCGTGGACAGGTCCGGCACCGGATAGGATCGTGCCGCACCAAAATCCGCATTGCTGTACGTCGGCCAGGGCGTATAGTTGGATACCGGATTGAAATACAGGGCATTGAGCGAAGTGCTTCTTGCCCGCCAGTCCCAGGGTGTGGTGCCGCCGCGATCGCCACACAATTCAATGACATCACGCTGCGAATTCCTGCATGCGGTGCTGTAGGCATCGTCATCGGAAGAAAATACGTACTCGAATGTTTCGTACAGGCGGTTGCCGCGGCTGGTATAGCCGGTCCAGTCGTAGAACTCACCAGTGGACTCCATCGTGCTGCAGCCCAGGGCGTTGTTGTAACGGCAGGTGGTGAAGTGGGTGGGCACCATGATGTCCCAGTCCATCGAGCCGGAATCGTCCATTTGCAGGAAGATGTTTGGCGTCACGCTTATGCTGACGAACAGCGGCACTTTGGGCAGCAGCAGGGAGGCACTGGCCGGCTGGGGCGCGGCAAGGCCGGCGGTAACCGCAATACAGGACAGCGCCAGGCTCAGTCCGGAGGATTTGATCTGTTTCATCGTGAGTGCTCCAAATGGCCGGTTTATTCGAAGCGCTTGGCGACTACAGCGCGGACAACAGCAGTGGAATCTTCCCGCGAACCTTCGCTGGCGGTGGTGATGCGGTAGAACGCAACCCCTTTATGGGCGTTGCCCGCGAGGTCGTCCCTGAGGAACTGCTGTTGCTCGATGATGAATTTCGGCTGGGCGTGAACGTCCGGAATACGGGCCGCCGTGTCGCTGTCGTCGGTTGGATCGGCTCCGAACGCCCTGGCTGAAGCCCAGATCGCGTCATTGGGGCCCGGCGAGCTGGGGTAGATGCCCTGCTGCCAGACCGGCGAGGTGTTGTCGCACTGGTCGACACAGGGAAAAGGGCGCGACAAGGCCGTGCGCCCCAGGCTCAGCAACCAGGCCGAAGGCCAGCGGTTACCGGCTTCGGCGGATTCAAATGCCCGGTTGATGTCGCGAAAGTTGCTCGACAACCTCACCTGGATGACGGAGCTTTGCGAACCGGCCACCGCCAGGATCACCAGCACCATCAGTAACAGCAACCCAATGATCAAAACGGCGCCGTCCTGGCGCCGGGCAGCGAAACCGGATCGGTATTTCATAGCGTCAGATTCCTGATGGTGATGGTCGAGGTGAAGTACTTGCGCAGCCTGTGGTCATCCGGCGGAACAAAGACGGTATTGAGAACGGTGATGGGCTCCAGGTCGGTCTCCGAGTCGGCGGCTTCCGGGCTCACCAGCAGCAACCCGACGCGCAGGGCGATGGGAATTCCGCTTTGAATCGTATTGATAAGGTTCCCCGATTCGCAAAGATTCTGGCTTTGCAGGCAGACGGAGTTCTGTGGCGTTATCTGGCTGGCTGTAGTCCAGGTGTTGATGCTGAAGTCCGGCGGAAAGTCCGTATCCACGCCGTAAAGCACCTGGAAAGATTCCACGCCGCCGATGATGTTCTGGCTGGAGATCTGGGTTGTCAGGCTGGCGGGATCCTCGCCGTATTCACACACCCAGTTGAGGTTCTGGTCGCCATCCACCGACAGGGTCAGGCGCTTGTACAGAGCGGCGGGCTCGGCGGTTTCAGGGTCAATGGTGGCATTCTCCACGCCGTTGCAATCCAGGCTGTCCTGGTACATGTACTGCAGGGTGTCGTTGGCGCTGTCGGCGCCATCAACCGAACCGGCCGTCAACGGCGAATAGCCCGCTCTGGGCTCGTTCCACACCGGCACGCGAAAGCCTGCGTTGCGCACGTCCCTTGCTACCAGTTCCATGGCCACACGGCCATCTTCCTGGACCCGGGCAAGGCCATCCTGCAACAGGTTGGATTGCTTGGTGCCGGAAAACATCTGCGTCATCAGCAGAATGACCAGCAGCCCCAACACCATGGCCACCATGAGTTCCACCAACGTGAAGCCATGGTAACCCCATCGGCGGGCGCGAAAGTCAATGGCGGTCATATGCTCATCCTTGGCAATTGCCCTGAACCAGGTTTCCGGCTGCTAGGGAATCAACGAAACCGTGTGTCGGTAATAGTCGGCCTCTGCCTCTGCTCCTTCCAGCTTGCGCGCGCCGGCCCAGAACAGCTTTACAGTGTTCCAACCCAGGCCATCACAGGCCGGTTCAGCGGGCAGGCCATCGGCCGGTGTTGAGTCCATGCAGATAATGGCCACGCCACCGGGCAATAACCGGGCGGCATTCTGTACCCAGGTTTCAGCGTCATACTGCGCTGCTTCCGCGAACGTGCAATCCGCCTGGCCATAGCAGATTTTCTCGCTGGGGCTGAGGCTGGAAGCAAACAGCCCCCCTTCGTATGCCAGCAGGTTCGACCGCATGGCTTCCGCCAGCTGTGTGGCGACAATCGTTGCCTGCGATTCATCATGGCCGTGCGCGGCATTTTTCAGGTTGGTCATGGATAATCCGGCAATGCTGATCATGCCCACGCCGAAGATGGCAATGGCGATCATGACTTCGATCATGCTGAATCCTGATTGACGCGCGAATGTGGCCATGGGCATGACTCCGGTGCTGCTGAGGTTGATCAGGCCGAAGTCCGTAACTTCGACTTGACCCTGCCGTAAGCACCTACGGTGACATCCGAACAGATGCTTTCGTCTTCGCTTTTCTGGTAACAGCTGCTGATGGTGGCATCCACCTGCATGTTGGTCGTGCCGTTTGACCGGAACACAATGGATTCGCCAAAACCCTGCATGTTCAGCTTGTTGTCCAGCATGCTGGCGCGAATGATTTCACTTGATTCGGCCTCGCCGTTGCCATTGGCGTCATTGAATACGATCCATCCGGATACCCAGGCGTTTTCGGCGCAACTGACGGAATCGGACGAAGGGCAGATGGTGATGTCCCGCCCGAGCGTGATGGCGCTGGCGCGCGCGTGATTCAGGCCGGCTATCAGGGCATTGCTGGTGGCGCTGAGTTCATTCTTCATGACCAGCCCGTACATGGTGGGCACAGCCTGTGTCAGCCCGATGGCCAGCAGGCCCAGGCTGACTGAAATTTCAACCATGGTCATGCCGCGTTCACGGCGCCAGGAGCGGAAGTGGTGCAACGGATTGCGAGTGTTCATGGATAAATCCCCTTTTTGGCGAAATCGATGCCAGGTTGAACCTGATGGCCAACCTTCCAGCGCCATGCCAATATGCCCCAGGGGTGTAACTGGCCAAACTGTACAAAGTGACAGTCTAGGACTGCAAACCTGTGCAGAGCAGCCAGGACTGGGCCTTTCCCCGATGACTCTCCTGCCCTTAAGGGTTCCTTAAGTTTGCCGGTTTAGCCTTGTCCCATCGAAATTCCCGGATGTGGGTGCTCCATGACTGCACGTGTTGTTCCAACCGCCACCCTTGAACCGTCAACTTCCGTGGCTGCCTCCTCCGCCCGGCTTCTGCGGCTGCTGTCACCGTTGCCCGCATTTGAAATGTTTCTGCCGGATGATCCTGAGCGCTACCGCGCTACACAGTACATTGCCGAGCAGTTCCGGGCGACCCATGGAGCCAGCGTTCAGGACTTCATGCCGCTGCTGCTGGGAATGAGCTGCCAGGGCCACTTCAGCGCGGCCAGCGGCATACGACCCGCCACCGACCACCCACTGTTCTCGGAGCAGTACCTGGGCCAGCCGGTCGAGACGATACTGGGCGGCATCCGTGGTACAGAAGTCCTGCGCAGCCAGGTTGCCGAAATCGGCAATCTCGTTGCCACGCAGGTTGGCGCCAGCCAACTGCTGTTCCTGATTCTGACCGTGCTGTTACACCAAGGCGGGTTCGACTGGGTGGTCTTCACCGGCACGCCGGTGGTTATCCGGGGCCTGGAGCGGCTGGGTTTCAGTCTGCGGCGGCTGTGCCCGGCGGATCCGGCCA
>CBFGWJ010000184.1:0-5213 GCA_965652335.1 uncultured Gammaproteobacteria bacterium
CGCCGGTATGTCCGCCCACATCCAGCACCAGCCGCTGCTTGTGGATTTCCTCCACGTAGCGCTGCCCTTGCCGGGTGAGGGGAATTTCAGGATCAATGCAGCCGCCACCAAAAATGTTCGGGTTGTTGTACACGATGCTGGCCACCCGCAGCCCCAGTTCGCGGTATACCCTGAGATTGCCGACCGGTGGCACATTCAATGCGCCGGCGCCGGCATCGCCCAGCAGCGGGTCGGCGGACTGCCAGCCGGATACATGCGCCAGCTTGCCCTGCTCGCGTGCCTGCCGGATCTCGGCGACAGTCCCGGCCTGGACAATCCGGTCCGAATGCTGGTCGCAGAACGCCAGCAGGTTGGCGAAAGATGCCATGCCACCCACACTGGCCTGGATGCAGTCCACGCCGCCCTGCTCCAGCATGTCCAGGTAGTCCTCGGTGAGCGCCGCGCCGCTCAGGCCGTCCACCACGACGGTGGAACGCTGAACCTCCAGGGCTTCCTTGACCTTCTCGGGGTCGAAGCCATAACTGCCGGGAGTCGCAACGGCCTGATTGGTGGCCTGGTTGGCGGAAAGGCGCATGGCCGGCAGCATGGCAGCCGCGGAAAGGGTTGCTATCAGGTAGTCGCGTCGTTTCACGATGTTCTCCTTGGTATTCCTGATGGACGGCGCCAGCCCTGCCTGCTCAGTCCATATCCAGCGCGTGGTGGATGAAGGCCAGCGAATCGGCCGCCAGGTCGATCTGCTTGCTGATGGGGCGGCCGGCGCCATGGCCGGTGCGGTCATCAATGCGGATCAATATCGGCGCATCGCCGCCCTGGTCATGCTGCAGGGTGGCGGCAAACTTGTAGCTGTGCAGCGAGGGCAGGCGGTCGTCGTGCGAACCCGCAGTGATCAGCGTCGGCGGGTAGTGGGTGCCGGGCTTGATGTTGTGCAACGGCGAATAGGCGTACAGGTAGGGAAACTGCTCCGGGTTGTCGGACGAGCCGTATTCCGCCGCCAGCGTCCAGTTGATGCTGAAGTGCTGGAAGCGCAGCATGTCCAGCAACCCCACCGCCGGCAAGGCGGCGCCGATCAGGGAGGGCCGTTGCGTGAGCACCGCGCCCACCAGCAGGCCGCCGTTACTGCCGCCGCGGATGGCCAGCTTGTCACTGCGCGTGTACCTGTTGGCGATCAGCCATTCCGCCGCCGCGATGAAATCGTCAAACGAGTTCTGCTTGTTTTCATACATGCCGCCCTGGTGCCAGTCTTCACCATACTCGCCACCACCGCGTATGGTGGGCTGGGCGTAGATTCCGCCCCGTTCCATGAAGGTGACGTTTTCAGGTGAGAAAGTGGGCGTAAGGTTGATGCCGAAGCCACCGTAGGCATACATGATGGTGGGGTTGTTGCCGTCCTTTTGCAGTCCACGTTTGTAGGTGATGAACATCGGAATCCGGATATCATCCTCGCCGGGCACGAAAACCTGCTCGGTTACAAAGTCCGCGGCGTTGAATTTCAGCTCCGGTTCCTTGAATGCAGTGCTTTGGCCAGTCGCCAGGTCGTAGCGATAGATGGTGGCGGGCTGGGCAAAGCTCAGGAAGGCGTAGAAGGTCTCGGCATCCTTGCGGCTGCCATTGAAGCCCGCGGCCGTACCCAGGCCAGGAAGCTGGACATTGCCCTTTGACTCGCCGTTGAGGTCAAAAGTCCGCACCTGGGTGGAGGCATCCTTGAGGTAGGAAGCGATGAGCCGGTCACCCACCAGGCTGACCCCCTGCAAGGTATCGTCCGATTCGGGAATCAGGGTTTTCCAGTTGGCCCGTCCAGGATTATTGAGGTCGATCTCAACCAGCTGGCCGCGGGGCGCGCCGTCCAGGGTATGAACCCAGAAGTGGCCGTCATCGTTGCCGACAAAATTGTACCTGGAATCAAATCCCTTGATCAGTTCCACCACCGGCGCATCCGGAGTGCTGAGGTTCTGGTAGTAAAGCTGGTTGGTGCCGTCGCTGCCTTTCCAGATGAAGATGATGAGGAAGCGGCCGTCTTCTGACAGCTGCGGAATGAACGTCCATTCCTTGATTTCCGTGTTCTGGTAAAGCAGCGTGTCCTCGGACTGCGGCGTACCCAGTTTGTGGTAGAACAGCTTGCTGTAGAAATTCACGCCACCATCGTAACGGCTGTAATAGAGGCCTTTTCCGTCCTTGGCCCAGGCTACGGCGGCCCATTTCACGCCTTTGAGTTCTTCCGGATAGTCCTCGCCGGTTTCCACATCACGGATTTTCCACTGCTCCCAGTCGGAACCGGCTTCCTGCAGCCCGTAGGCGAGCAGCTTGCCATCCTCGCTGGGAATCCAGGCGGCCAGGGCCGCGGTACCATCGGCCAGAACCGTGTTGGGATCGAGCAGGACCCGTGGTTCGCCGTCCACCGAATCCGTGACATAAAGCACTGACTGGTTCTGCAGCCCGTCATTGCGCAGGTAGAAATAGCGGTTGCCGCTCTTGACCGGAACACCGACGCGCTCATAGTTCCACAGTTCGGTCAGGCGCTTTTTGTACGCATCGCGCTGGGGAACCTGGTCCAGCCAGGCGAAAGTCACCTTGTTCTGCGCCGCTATCCAGGCCTTGGTTTCGGGACTTTGCAGGTCTTCCAGCCAGCGGTAGGGATCAGCCACCTTGGTGCCGTGGTAATCATCCACCACGTCGCCCCGGGGACTTTCGGGATAGGGTAGCCTGGTAATGCTGTCGTTACCGGAGTCATCTGCTGCAAGCACGCCCCAGGCCATGCTGAAGCACACGGCGGTCGCCATCACCAGGCGCGGCAGGCGTGAGTCCGGATGGTTTATGTGTGGGCTCATCAATATGTTGCTCCTGTCAGGCACGTCCAATGGGTATGCTCAGCGAACTCGGATGCGCTGCATCGTGATACAGCTTGACCGTGACCGGACGCGCGTCATCCATGGTTTCTTCGGTTACCGGCTTGCCGCTGTTGTAGTTCTTCTGCCAGGCCAGCGTATGGCTGGCCTGCACCACCAGCCGCAGGCGGTGGCCCTTGCGCACCAGGCGCGAGATGAAGAAGAACCGGTCGAACTCGTACAGCAGGGGTTCCCGGGTATCGATGAGTTTTTCCACATCCAGGCCTTCACGGTGGCGGGCGCGGAAATTCTGTTCGCACAGGTACAGACAGGAGCCGTCCGGATGGAAATCGTAGATCGCCACGTTGAAGTCGGTATCGGGCTGGTCGATGGCCAGCCACAGGTTGGCCTTGAACACGCCACTCACCTCGACATCCTCCGCCAAGGGTTCGCTGTGGTAGACCAGCTTGTTGCTGAGCGGTGACAGCACCATCCGCTGGTCCCAGAGATCCGCATCCGTCAGGGTGCTTTCGTAGCGCAGCGTACGGAGATCGCGTGGGTCATAAAGGTAATGATCCGGCTGTGACTTGCCGGTTGGTTTGTCCGCGACCAGCGAACCCGACTGGAACACATCCACCGGATTGCCGTCCGATTGCAGGTACAGGGTCTGCCGGCTGGCGGTGACTTCTTCCAGCGTGTCGGCGTAGCGCCACACATCCGTACCGGTAACCCACCAGGCCACTTTCTTTTTCAGGAATTCCGGCCTGGGGCCATTTTCCATGGCGTAGGCATACCACTGCACGTGCAGGTCCTTCATGTCGAGCACGCTGTCCTTGCCCACTTTCAGGCCCTGGAATTCCTCTTTGGGATTGCGCACACCCGCGTGATCCCAGGGACCGATCACCAGATAGTGATTGGCTTTTTCGCCGGCGTATTCGAGATGCTGGTGGTAGAACTCCAGCGTACCTGGCTGGTCGCCGTCATAATTACCCGTCAGCGAGAGCACCGGGATGGTGAGCCGCGCCAGCTGATCAGGGGTCGGGTTGGCTTCGTCCCAATAGGCATCGCGCGTGGGATGCTTCAACCACTCGTCAAAGAAGCGGGACTCAAAGCCGAAAAAAGTGTCCAGCTGGCTGAACGGCAATCCGGATTCAGCGAACTGCAATTGCCGCTGGATCACGTAGGTGGGATCGGCATAAACATTGTCCTGCCGGGCATTGCCCAGCGTCCAGGTCATCCATGGCGCCAGGAAGGTGTAATAAATGTTGAAGCGGATGGGGTAATCCAGCCCGCCCCAGCAGGGCGCGGAAGGCACGATGGTGGCGAGGTGCGGCGGCTCGCCCCGCACCGTCGCCCACTGCGTGTAGCCGACGAATGACAGGCCGCGCATGCCGACCTTGCCGTTGCACCAGGGCTGCCTGGCGATCCACTCCACCACATCATGGCCGTCTTCATCCGCATTGAAGAACGGCGCGTACTCGCCTTCGGAATTGCCGCGGCCGCGCTCGTCCACCGCCAGGGCGGGATAGCCGTGCCGGGCAAAATAGATGGCCTCCGGATGTTCACGGTCGGCGATATACGGCGTCATCGCAAAGATGGCCGGGCGGGGTTCCTTCAGTTCAGTCGGCAGGTACAGCGTCGCACTCAGGTGGATACCGTCCCGCATGGGGACCTTGATGAAAAATTCGATGGCGACATCCTGGTCGGCGGAATCACCGTCCGACTCAGAGCCATCCTGCTTCGGCTGGTAGGCCAGTGCGCAGGGGGCCGCGGCCAGGCCGGCAGCTGTCAAGGTTGAGACTACGAAGGCCCTGCGCTTCATGTGCCTGCTCCCGGCAGTCGATTGATCAGTCTGGGCAGGCTAGCAAACCGACCCCGTGCGAGGTACCTAATTCTGCTGATACCCGCGATAAGTACTTTTTATATGTTCCGCGCTGAAGGGCATGTCATTACCACACGCGAACCCGCTCTTCAGGTGGCACATGAAGCAGGACCGTTCCATTTCATTGCACTTACGAAAGCCGGCTACGCATGCTCGGGCTGATGGCCGTGATAAGTATTTTTTAAACAGCGCTGGCCTTCCAGCATGTATCTTTGATCTTTTACGCGAACACCCAGGTCAGGAGCAGAAAATGGCAGCAAAGCTGCAACTCAGCCAGTCCGAACGGGACTACCAGGAGGCGTTGGAACTGATACCGGGCGCGGTGCTCGGCATCCGGCGCCCGTACAATTTCGTGCCCGGCGAATACCCGATTTTTTTTGCCGAAGCCAAGGGTGGCAAAGTCACCGACGTGGACGGCAACGAATACCTGGACATGCTCTGCGCCTACGGCCCGATCATCATCGGCCATCGCGAAACCGAGATCGATGATGCGGTGATCGACCAGATCA
>CBFGWJ010000185.1:0-5183 GCA_965652335.1 uncultured Gammaproteobacteria bacterium
TGACGAGTTCGGCCAAAGCCAGGGCGGCAACAATAATGCCTATGCGCAGGACAACGAAACCACCTGGCTGGACTGGAGCCTGCGCGAGGCTGATGCGGAATTCTGCGACAGCGTGCGCGCGGCGCTGGCGCTGCGCCGGAACTGGGCGGTCTTTCGCCAGCCAGACTATACCCACGAGCATCCAGGCCGGGCGGCAGCCGGCATCGCCTGGTATCACCCGGACGGCACGAAGATCGCGGACGAGGACTGGTCCCATGCCACCGCTTTGATGATGGTGATTTCGGCAGCGGGCCAGGAGGCTGCAGTGCTGTTCAACAGCGCCGCGGTGGCATTCGGGTTTCACCCACCGGGTAGCGGCTGGGCCATGGTGTTTGCCAGCGCGCAGCCGTGGCCGGTGGTGGAAGAAAACCGGCTGCTGCTGCCGGCGCAAAGTTGCGCCTGCCTGGTCAGCACCCACCCAGTGCCCTGAGGCATTGGGTGGAACAAGCGCGATGCCGAGCGCAAAACTCAGTTGAACGCGCACCCCGGGCTTTTGCCCAGTTTGCGCAGGATCATCGCCAACGGGCAAAAGCCGGTGAACGACGCCTGCAGCATGTTGGCACCGACAAAGGCGGTGAACCACAACCAGTTCGCGGAGTGCAGCTGGCTCAGCACCAGGCTGGCCAGAATGAAACTGCCGGCGATGGCAAATACCAGTCGATCAATATTCATGACATGCTCCTGTCAGGTTTTGAGTTTCTCGATACCCATCATTCTGAGTATCTGGCGTTCGGTGTAAGGGTCGGTCTTGCCGGTGCGGACTTTCCGCAGGAAGTACTTTTCAAAGGCGATCTTGGCCATGTGCACCCATTTGCCCTTGCGCGCCCAGGTGACATTGCGCGGCGGTATCTGCGGCAAGGCCACAAAGGCGATGCCGGTATCACCCATGTCCGCCAGGCAGATGGCGTTCCAGGTGGCCTGGGCCTCGGCTTTTTCACCGTTCAATTCGGCGGCGATGTTCTCCACGGTGGCCGTCACCATGGATTCGATCATGTAACCGGTTTTGGGCACGCCGGTTGGAACCGGTGTGGGTTTTTGCGGGGCGATGGCCACGCACACGCCAACCGCGAAGATTTCCGGATACTTCGGGTTGCGCTGGTGCTTGTCGATGATGACAAAGCCGCGCGGATTCACCAGCCCGTCGATGCCCATCAGGGCGCTGATGCCGGTAAAGGGCGGCAGGATCATGGAGTAGCTGAAGGGCAGGGTGTGCTGGCGAATTTCCTCACCCTGATCGTTGCATTCGGCGACGGTCATTTTGCCGTCTTCGATCTCGATGATGCGGGCATTGGTAATCCAGTTGATGTGCCGTTCACGGAACTCGCTTTCCATCAGGGTGCGGGAATCACCCACGCCGTCCAGGCCCATGTGGCCGATGTAAGGCTCTGGCGTGATGTAGGTCATCGGCACCCGGTCGCGAATGCGGCGCTTGCGCAGGTCCGCATCCATGATGAAGGAGAACTCATAGGCCGGGCCAAAACAGGAAGCGCCCTGGGCCGCTCCAACGACGATGGGTCCTGGGTTTTCCACGAACTGCTCCCAGGCGGAACGGGCTTGTTCCGCATGGTCGATATGGCAGACAGACTGCGTGTAGTGCTGTGGCCCCAGCCCCTTGATTTCATCAAAGGCGAGGCGTGGGCCGGTGGTCAGCACCAGGTAGTCATATTCCAGGGTTGAACCATCACCCAGCTCCAGCGAGCGATTCTGCGGATCCAGTTTTTTCAGCCCGGCTGAATTGAACCGGATGCCCTTCCTGGCCAGTGGTTTTTCGATATCGATGCAGATATCAGAGCGCTTGCGCCAGTTCACCGCAACCCACGGATTGGATGGCACGAACTGGAAGGTGGGCGAATCCGACAGCACCATGATTTCATGCTCTTTGCCCAACTTGTCACGCAACTCATACGCAGTGGGCAGTCCGCCGATGCCGGCGCCAACGATGACAATCTTCTTCATGGCATTCTCCTCGGTCAGGTTCATTCAGCAACCGGCCGGATGGTGTATGCGCCAGCAAGCCAGCATGCGATTCCGGTTGTCACCGCAAGTCCGCGCAGTAAATGTCGTGCATGGTTTCCAGGATCCGGCGAACACTCTGGTTGTTCAGGCTGTAGCAGATGTTCTGTCCTTCCCGGCGCGTGCTGACCAGGCCCTGGCTCCGCAAGCGGGCCAGGTGTTGGGACACGGCAGACTGGCTGAGCCCGACGAGTTCTTCCAGTTCACCTGCCGTGTGTTCACGTGTAACCAGGGCGCAAAGCACCAGAAGGCGGGCCGGGTTCGCCAGGGTTTTGAGCAGCTCCGCGGCTTGTCCGGCATTCTGCTGCATGGCTTCGAGATCCATTCCCTATGTCCTGAAATATATTAGTTGACACTAATATAATGGATAACTAATATATGTGCAACCGAAAAATTTCCAGGGTGTGAGGAGAAACATCAAAATGGTCAAATCGTATCTTTCCGACAGGATGGTTTACTTCGCACTGACGCATCCCCGTTCCGTCATCCAGATTACGTTGTGGCTGATGCTGTTGCTGGTTGCACTGGCAGCCATACCCAACTTTGTAACGGTACCTCTGCTCAAGCCACTGACGGTGGATACCGACCCGGAAAACATGCTGGCGCATGATGAGCCGGTTCGCATGTTCCACGATGCGGCGAAAAAGGAATTCGGGCTTTACGACATGATCGTGGTGGGCGTGGTCAATGAAACCCATCCGCAGGGTGTGTTCAACCGCGACTCGCTGGTGCGGATCGAGCAGCTGACCCAGTTCGCCAAGACCCTGACCTGGCCTTCAGCCGATGATCCCGACAAGCGCGAAGGCGTCGTGGCGGTCGACATGATCGCGCCCTCCAATGTGGACAACATCGAGCAGGGCGGGCTGGGCGTGGTCAACTTCTCATGGCTGATGCCGGAAATTCCGGCCGATGATGCAGCGGCCCTGAAAATCCGCGAACGGGCCCAGCGAATCCCGTTCCTCAATGGCACGCTGGTTTCCGAGGATGGCAAGGCCATTGCCCTGTACCTGCCGATTACGACGAAAACCCTGTCCTACCGCATCAGCAACGCCTTGTCGGAGTTTTCCGCGCAGTGGGAAGGCGATGACCAGGTCTACATCACCGGGCTGCCGGTGGCCGAAGACACGTTTGGTGTGGAGATGTTCATCCAGATGGCGATTTCCGCGCCGCTGGCGATGCTGACCATCTTCCTGTTGCTGTGGTGGTTTTTCAAGAAGCTGGTACTGGTCACCGCGCCCATGATCATCGCCATGGTGAGCGCCATGGCCACGATGGCGCTGCTGATCATCTCCGGCAACACCATCCACATCATGAGTTCGATGATTCCGATCTTCATCATGCCGATCGCGGTGCTCGATGCCATCCATATCCTGTCGGAATTCTTTGACCGATACCCGGTGTACCGGGATCGCCGCGAAACGCTGAAGGAGGTGTTGCACACCTTGTTTGCCCCGATGCTGTTCACCAGCCTGACCACCATGGCGGGTTTCCTGTCGCTGGCCCTCACGCCCATTCCTCCGGTGCAGGTGTTCGGCATATTTGTGGCCATCGGTGTGTTTCTCGCCTGGTTGCTGACCATGTTGTTCATTCCGGCCTACGTGATGCTGATACCGGAAAGCAGGCTGGAGGGTTATGGCCACCATGCGGCCGAAGGTGAAACCGACCACAGCCTGATGGGCCGTGCGCTGCAGGCGATGGGCCGTTCCTCCTCAGCGCATCCGCGCTGGGTGGTGCTGGGTACGCTGGTGCTGGCAACCGTAGCGGCTTATGGCATCACGCTGATCCGCATCAACGACAATCCCACCAAGTGGTTTGCCGAAAGCCATGAAATCCGCATTGCCGACCGCGTGCTGAATGAACACTTCGGTGGTACCTACATGGCCTACCTGTCGCTGGATGCAAGCGGGCAGGGAGAAGCCGGTGCTGAAAGCCTGCTCGCCGCCCTGCGACAGCAGCAGCAGGCCCTGCTGGACGACGGCGCGAGCCGCCAAACACTGGACGGCTTTGAGCAACAGTTGCAATCCCGGCCAGGCCTGGCCGGTGATGCGTTGTGGACCGGGATGGCCGATTACCTTGAGCAGCGCATGTCAGCCGCGGAAGGAGAAGACTATTACCCGTGGGAAACGCTGTCCCTGTGGCTGGATGTGCAGCGTCAGCAGGGCGAAACCTTCAAGCGGCCGGAAGTCCTGCAATGGATGGACGCCATGCAGCAGTGGCTGCTCCAGGATGAAAAGGTCGGCAAGATCAACTCGCTGGCCGATGTAGTGAAAACCGTCCACCGCGAATTGCTGCTGGGCGCGGAATCGGATTACCGGATTCCCGATTCCACCAACGCCGTAGGGCAGACGCTGATCACCTACCAAAACAGCCACCGTCCGCAGGACCTGTGGCATTTCGTCACACCGGACTACCGGAAATCCAGCATGTGGCTGCAGCTCACCAGTGGCGACAATCGTGACATGGAAGGGCTGATCAACCACCTGGATGAATTCCTGCAGGCCAATCCGCCGCCAACCGACATCAAAGCGGAATGGTTCGGCCTGACCTACATCAATGTCGCCTGGCAGGAGAAAATGGTGTTCGGCATGCTGGAATCTTTCCTTGGCTCATTCGCGGTGGTGCTGCTGATGATGGTGCTGCTGTTCCGCTCTTTGTTGCTGGGCCTGTTGTCCATGATTCCGCTGACACTCACCGTTGGCTTGATCTACGGCATCATCGGGTTGATCGGTAAAGATTACGATATGCCCGTGGCGGTTCTCAGCGCGCTGAGCCTGGGCCTGGCAGTGGATTACGCGATCCACTTCCTGGCTCGTTCGCGTGAAGCCGTGGCGCGTTCAGGCAGCTGGAAAGCGGCGGTGCCGCATGTATTCGGAGAACCGGCCCGCGCCATCAGCCGCAACGCCATCGTGTTGAGCGCAGGTTTCCTGCCCTTGCTGGCGGCGCCGCTGGTGCCGTACCAGACCGTCGGTATTTTTATCGCGGCCATCATCCTGTGTGCCGGCCTGGCCACACTGGTGATCATGCCGGCGCTGGTGACCTTGTTGCAAACCAGGCTGTTCAAAAAAGGGAGTACTGTATGAATACCTCATTTACCCGATGTCTGCGTGTTTTTCTGGCCGGAGCCGGCCTGG
>CBFGWJ010000186.1:0-5158 GCA_965652335.1 uncultured Gammaproteobacteria bacterium
GCTCTACCAGCACGTCGATGCGGGCAAGCTGCTGGATACGATCGGCATCGTATACAATGGCCCGCGAACCCGTGACGTGTTGTTTCAGCTGCATCCAGACATACCCGCCACCATTGTGCTTTGGCAGTGAAATGTCGTCAACGGAAGCACGATGCCCTGGTCAATTGCGCATGATTCCAAGCATTCCTCAATCCATTTGCATCCTGCGCCTGTCCGCACTGGGCGACGCAACACACGTGCTGCCGGTGATACGCAGCCTGCAGGAACACTGGCCATCCACTCACCTGACCTGGATCATCGGCAAGATGGAACATCGCCTGATGGCCGGTTTGGAAGATGTCGAGATGGTGGTGTTCGACAAGCGCGGTGGCTGGCCGGCGGTTCGCAAACTGCGGCAGGAGCTGAAAGGCCGAAAATTCGACATCCTCCTGCACATGCAGGTGGCGGCCCGCGCCAACCTGCTTTCCCGCCTGGTTGATGCTCCGGTTCGGTTGGGCTGGGATCGCGCCCGCTCCAGGGACTTTCACCACTGGTTCGCCAACCGGCAGATTGCCGCGGTTCCACAACAGCACCAGGTCGAGGGGTTTCTGGAGTTTGCCCGGGCACTCGGCCTGCCGGCCGGGCCACCGGAATGGCGCCTGCCGGTCAGTTCGGAAGCACGGGCCTGGGCGAAGAGCTGTCTGAAGCCGGCCCAGGTCAATATCGTGATCAGCCCCTGCTCCAGCCACCGCCTGAGAAACTGGAGTCCGGACCGCTATGCAGCCGTAGCGGATTTTGCCGTCGAAGAATACGGCGCCCACATTATTTTGTCGGGCGGCCCCAGTGAGCTGGAGAGAAAAACCGCATCGGAAATTGAAAAAAACATGCGTGCCCCGTGCTCCAACCTGGTGGGTAAAGACACGCTGGAGCAGTCCAAAGCCCTGCTGCAGGCTGCTGACCTGGTCATTTCACCCGACTCGGGACCAGTTCACATCGCGAACGCTCTTGGTACGCCGGTTTTGGGCATTTATGCAGCCACCTGGTCGCGCCGTTCCGGCCCCTACAACAGCCTGCAGTGGTGTGCGGATGCGTTCCCGCAGGCCGCGATTAAATATCGTGGCCAAACCGCTGACCGGGTACGCTGGGGCTCCCGGATCGAGGAACCGGGTGTCATGGACCTGGTTTCCGTGAGCGAGGTCAAGCAGAAACTATCGGACTGGTTCCAGCAATCCGGGCTTGTAGCAACACCCGGAGCCTGAACCGTATCCAGTCAGCAGGCCACGCGCCGCTCCAGTTGTTCTGCCTTACCCACGGATTCCAGGCGCGACTGCTTCACAGCCGCGAAGCCATTGGATAGATCCGCCAGAAGATCGTCCACATGTTCAATACCAACCGAAAGCCGCAGGAGACGAGAGCTGATTCCCGCCTTGGCCTGGTCTTCAGCGGACATGGCCGCATGAGTCATGGTGGCGGGATGGGCCACCAGGCTCTCGACACCACCCAGTGACTCCGCCAGGGTAAAAAGTTTCAGGGCATTGAGAAAAACTGGGATTTCACTCTCAGCGCCCGCCAGCTCAAAGCTGATCATGGCGCCAAACCCCATTTGCTGGCGCGCAGCCACCTCATGGCCTGGGTGTTCTTTCAAGCCGGGGAAATAGACTTTTTCCACCAATTCATTGGAATCCAGCGCCTCCGCCACGAGCGCAGCATTCTCCTGGTGTTGGCGGTAGCGCACCGCCAGCGTTCGCAGTCCGCGAAGGGTCTGGAAGCTGTCAAATGGTGAACCGGTCAGGCCCAGGCAATTGCCCCACCATGCCAGTTCTTCCAGCAACTCCTGTTCTGCGCAGATCACGGCACCACCTACTACGTCGGAGTGCCCATTGATGTACTTGGTGGTGGAATGCACCACGATGTCTGCACCCAGCGCCAGTGGATTCTGGCCTGCCGGTGACAGGAAAGTATTGTCGGCAACCACCAGGGCGCCCACCGCATGTGCCGCGGCTGCAATGGCCTGTACATCGGTGATGCGCAGCAATGGATTGCTGGGTGTTTCAATCCAGACCATGCGAGGCTTGATCGCGGAAATCTGTTCGATGGCAGCTGCTGTTTCCCAAAGTGGCACCCACTCAACCTGGAATTGCGCCTTCCGTACTGCAGCGCTGAGTAACCGGTGGCAGCCACCGTAGCAATCCGGCGGAGCGACCAGCACATCGCCGGCCTGCAGCAGCTGCGTCACCAGGTGTACAGCGGCCATGCCGGTAGCAGTTACGACCGCTCCTGCACCACCTTCAGCGGCGGCCAGCGCTCCGGCAAGTTGGTCCCGCGTGGGGTTGCCCGACCGGGTGTAATCGTACTGGCCCTTCTCTCCAAACCTGGGGAATGCAAAATTCGAGCTCAGGTACAGGGGCGGAATGACAGCACCGTGATTGTCATCACAGTTCACGCCAAAACGGGTTACAACGGTTTGCTGGTTCAAATGCCTCATATCACTCACTTCTCAGCCGGTGGGCGGGAAGGTCCGGTAGTGGGCTTAAAACCAGGCAACAGCGAACTGCGCGGACAAATCGCGATTTCGTGTTTGCTTGATGATATTTTTGCCATCTTCGGACCTTTCCGGATTAAACACATCTCATTCCGGAAATTCCGCCAGGCGGGGTGAGTGTAACCAGGTCCATCAGATCAGCTGCCTGGTCGCTCATTTCCCGAACAGCATTTCTTGTTGCTGTTCGCTGGAATTGGCACCTTTTCGAAGTGGTTAACTTCGAAGGTTGCCCCGGCATCAAAGGGCCAGTCCCTCTGCCGGTCTGAATGAGTAAGGCCTGATTGTAGGCGAGAATTCGTGCCGGGCGCAAGCACCGGAAGCGAAAAAGGCCGGAAAATCAGTAATCCTGGTAGGATTTTTCTTCCACGATCCGGGAGCCAAGGTGCAGGTTCAGTTCCTTCTTTACCCTGGAACGGCGGTCGTTGGTGAAGTACACATTCCTGGCGAGTTCGATGAAGCGCTCATCAAATGACTGCTTGCGCTCCTGGTCACGGATGGCGTCTTCGATATCCCATAAGGCTTCATTGATTTCCTTCAGCCTGGAATGTAATTCACGAATGTGCCTGTCTTCGCGCACACTCCGCGCCCAGGTCTCCTTCAGCAACTCCAGCTCATGACGCACATTGACCAGCTTGTCCTCATCGGTCATCCGTTCCGACTTGATTTCCAGGATGGTTATCTTGTCCAGCACTTCGCCGGGTGAAACGGGCACTAGGATGTTGTCCATGGCACTCTCCAGAGAAAAGTTGGCTGATGGCAATCAGGCCAAGGGGTGATTGCTGCTCAAACCCGGAATCGATAGTCCTTGTCCGGATCACGTTCAATATCGGGAGGATAGCTCTCACGCTTTGCGGCATAGTAGGCTGCCCGGGAGTCACCTTCGGAGGCCTTGTTGTAGGTGATATAGAGCACTCTCCGGGCTTTTTGGGTATGGTTCGGTGCTGAGCGGTGCGGTGCGAATGAATCAAAGAACACAGCATCGCCCGGTTGGCAATGCACGGCGATGTACTGCATTCCGCCCGTATCCTCATCAGTCAGCGGTGCCCATTTTTCTCCGAGCAGACCCTTGTTGTGCTGCCCCGGTAGCATTTCCAGGCTGCCGTTCTGTTCGTTGGTTTCATCGATGGCAACCATCGCCGTGAGGTGAATGCTGGCGAATTCATCCCACCCGGCCTGCACATCCTGGTGCTCCTTGAAACCATCGCCACCCGGCAGCTTGAAGTTGATCTTGTCCTTGAACAGAACCGCCCGCTCGCCAAACAGCTCCGACACCGCC
The DNA here is from genome assembly GCA_965652335.1 of uncultured Gammaproteobacteria bacterium. Lineage (GTDB taxonomy): Bacteria > Pseudomonadota > Gammaproteobacteria > Xanthomonadales > SZUA-36 > JAWXBM01. The sequence goes on from CBFGWJ010000186.1 coordinate 3,798, forward strand.
TGATGCATGCGCCGCGTGGTGATCAGCTTGCTGAATCCGTCGTGGTAGGGCACAAAATTCTCAATGCGGCACAAGATACGTTCGCCCGTGGCCTGGCTGGATTCGTAGTACATCATGTACTTGCCGGGAATTTCCGGGTAGGCCGCAACTTCGTCTGTCCAATCGCTGATCTGCCGGATTTCATCGGGTGAATAGAGCCCCCGCACCAGCACATAACCATCGCGGTGAAAGTTCTCTACCTGCTCTTCGCTCAATACCCTGTCTTCAGACATTCTCCACCATCCTGCGTTAAAGCCCTGCCTGCGCCCTGCGGGTGGCCATGTTGTTCCACAGATTCTTGATTACGGAAATGAGGTTGTTGGTAGCCCAGTACAAGACCATTCCAGCCGGAAAAGTGTAAAACAGGACAAAAAATGCCGCGGCCAGAAGGATCATGTTGCGAACCTGGCTTTTTCGCAGCTCGGCCTGCAGTGCCAAAGGCTTGTGCAAAAGAGAGGCCCACACCGACAAACCCGTCATGAGGAAAGGCAGCAGGTTGAACCCTGAGCCAAAGAACGGCAGTTCCACAGGAAGGCTGAAGAGGTGATCAGGCCGCGAGAGATCCGCAATCCACAGGAATGAAGTGTTCATCAGGTGTATGTTTTCCGCCAGCATGTCAAATGCGCCGATGAACACCGGTATGACGATGGCCACACCCAGCAGGCTCTTGAGGCTGTACAGGGGATGTACCCGCTCTGATTTGTAGTAGGCGATGATTTTTGCCGCCTGTTCCTCACCTCTGTATTCACGCTTGAGCCTTGCGAGTTCCGGAGCCAGCCGGGCTTCGGTTTGGTGCACCTGTTGCTGAACGCGGTCGGCCAGGCGGCTGAGGGGCAACATCAGGATACCCACGCAGAGGGACAGCAACATGATGGACGGCCCCCAGGCCAGCACCACGGAATGTATCCAGCCAAGCAGCAGGGCCAGGAAAATGCAGATCCAGCGCAGCCAGAACCACAAACCTGCATACATGATATCGGCCAGCAGTTCATCGGCAGCCGAGAGTGATTGGCGTTCCACCGGGCCCAGGTAGAAATGCCAGCTCATGGCTTCGGGAGTTGCCTGGCCGGCCAGAATGGGATCCAGGTTACCCTCGGCGGTTTGCACCTGAAAGGGCACCATGCTGTCTGCTGTCAACAGCACTGCCCAGAACCGGCTGCGAAAACCCACCCATTCGGCAGAAAGCTCAAAGGTCTCGGAGTCATCCAATGAAACCTGCCGGATATTGCCAGGGTCGACAGCGAGATATCGCACCTGCTCCAGCCATTCGCCGAACCCGGGAGCTTCGCGGGCACGGAAACTTTCACCCGCCTGCAGGGTGA
>CBFGWJ010000187.1:0-5143 GCA_965652335.1 uncultured Gammaproteobacteria bacterium
AAAAGCTGACTGGTTGCTGTTCATCGATGCCGATGAACAGCTGGTGGTGGAAGATCCAGCGGTGTTGAAGAACCTGCAGCCCGGCATGAATTACCGCCTGGAGAAGAAACACAGCACCCTGAGCTATTTTCTTCCCGCCCTGGTCAACGTGCGTGAAGCCACATGGCGCTGGCAGGCGCCGGTACACGAGTTCCTCGAGCAACTTTCCGGGCCGCGGGACTTCACCAAACTGGCGGGTGTTCATATCCACTACCATTCTGGCGAAGGCGCCCGGTCGCAGGGCATCAGCGCGGAGCAGAAATTCCTCGGTGATGCGGCCCTGCTGGAACAGCATCTGCAACAGCACCCCGATGATGCCCGCAGCCAGTTCTACCTGGCCAATTCCTACAAGGATGCCGGGCACTTTCGAAAGGCTTTCGAAGCCTATGAAAAGCGCTGCACGATGGCCGGCTGGGTGGAAGAAAACTTCATGGCCCGCCTGGGGCTGGGGAAAATGGCTATCAGCCTGAACCTGCCGGATGAACAGGTCCTGGACCTCCTGCTGGCCGCCTATGCCAGCCGGCCGACGCGGGCTGAGCCGCTGTATGAACTCGCGCGATACTACCGGTTGCGCAAACAATTCAACCGGGCTTTCGTGTTTGCGCAGAGTGGCAGCCGGGTTGCTTATCCGGACGACACCTTGTTCGTGTCGCGTTCAGTCTATGACTGGCAGATGCTGGATGAGCTGGGGGTTTCCGCTTACTGGGCGGGCGCCTATGCTGAATCCCTGGCTGCCTGCGACACTGTATTGGCGAAGGTTGAACAAGGTTTGGCCATTCCACCGGCTGACCTGGAAAGGATTCGCCAGAACCGGCAGTTCTCGGTGGCCAAAGTGGGCCACGCGGATACCGGCGCAACATGACCGGTGACGGGCGCTGATCCACATGCTGCACCTGCCGGCGAAGTCCTGATGCGGGTGTCCGCTTGAATCGGGAGCAGAGCCAATCCGGCCCGAGCGTGGTGCGCTACCTGCAGTACGTGTTCATGGCCTTGATGCTGGCGTGCCTGGCTGTCCTGGCGACGCGTGCCGCTTTGCGGCTGGAAGGCCGCTGGGATACGCCGCTTTACCACCTGCCCTTTGCTGCCGTGTACGGTGGGCTGGATATTGCCTACACCATGTCGGAACGGATCACCCTGGCCTTCCAGGGCTTTCCGCCGCTGGCGCATTTCGCCCAGGGTGTCTTGTGGCGGCTGACCGGCTCGGCCAACGCCACCGGGGTGGCCAACTTCCTGGCCTTCGCAACACTTCTTGCGATCGGCCAGCGGAAGCTCAGGATTCCGTTTTACCTGTTTGCCGCCATCGCGCTGACTGCACCGCTGGTCGTGATTCACGTGGCATCGAGCTATGTGGATCTCTTCAGCAATTCGTGGCTTGCGCTGGGCATGTTGTGCCTTTTTCATGCCTACTACTTTGACAAGACATCAGACCTGGCGATCCTGCTCACCGGCCTGGCGGGCCTGGTTGCGGCTGCCTGGAGCAAATTCCAGCTCACCCCCGCCGTGGCGATCGCACTGCTGCTCTATCTGGCAGTTTACCGGCCGGCCCCGTGGCAAAAGGATGCCCGCAAGCTGCGAGCCCTGGCGTGGATATCACTGGCCGGACTGTTGGCCACGGTTCCGTACATCAAGAACTGGGTGGTCTACGGCAACCCGTTCTGGCCGGTACCGGTTCCACTGTTGCAGGACTACCTGCCTTACAGCACGGAATTCCTGCAACCCCAGCCGTGGGAGAACAGCCCGCCACCGCTGGCAGGGCGCAGCCAGTCCGTCAAGTTCCTGCACTCGCTGTTTGAGATCGGGCACCCGCACGAGTATGCGCATCGGGCCCGCTGGATCATCGACCAGGGCAACGCCTGGGTGGCCTTCCGGTCGGGCGGGTTCTGGAACGTGGCGGTGGTGTGCCACCTGTTGCTGGCCGCTGCGTTGGCGTTGTGGCTGAAACCTCGCAAGGGGCTGGTTATCTGCATGGCCGGCGCATCGCTGTTGCTGCTGGTTTCGATGTTTCCCCAGTCCCACGAATTGCGCTACTACCTGTTCCTGCCGCTGCTCTGGGCCGGCCTCATTGCCAGCCTGTATCCGCTGGTTCGTGGCCGCTCCACCGTGGTTGCGGTGGCGATGCTGATGCTGGTGATGGGCCTGTTCGTCTGTTCGGGTTTTCTCAACCGCGATTATTACCGGATTGAACCATTGGGCTATGCCGGGCTGGCGCGCAGTTGGGGTGCGGATCAATATTGGCCGCGGATGGAGCCCGGTGTGACGTACTGCGCGGTGGACATGGCTCCCATGGGGTTCCTGCTCACCGGTCCCACCATGCACGAATTCGAGGTGGTGGAGCGCAAGCTGCCGGAGAATTGTCCGGCAGGCTCGGTACACCTTGCGGCCGAAGGGCTGAAACCGCCGGGTGAAAGCCGGATGAGCCAGGCGCTTGGCCTGATCTACCAGGCGAAGGATTATTCGGCGGCGTTGCACCTGCTGGGCCAGGTACTGCAGGAAAACCCGCATCATTTTGGCGCCATGTGGCAACGTGCCGAAGCACTGGAGCGGGCGGGAGACATCGATAACGCCCGCCGGGCCTGGCGCGGGGTGATTGCCGAAGCTGCCGGCCAGGGCTATTCCGAGGAAGCCGAGGCGCGTGCGCGGCTGGAACAGCTGGAGTGAATGACTTGCTTTAACCGGAACAGGTCTGCAACATAGCTTCAAGCGGGGTTCGTCGAAAGGTTGTCCATGCCCGCGCCAAATCATCAGCGACGCAGTGCAGGCAGTTTTTTTGCGCCCGTCGTGAGCCCGCAATCGCCTTGAAGGAAAAGGGGTAAAGGAAAGCCATGAATTCAACCACGAGACAGCTGGCGCTGGCCATTTCCATTTCCCTGGGAACCGTTGCCGCGGGTTTGCAGGCGGACATCACGATTGATCCTGGCCCGGACAATGGTGTTGTCATTCCCAATCTCGACGCTCAACCCGGATTTGACAACCCGCTTTGCTACGACACTGCCGGACAGACGGGGGAGCTGGGTAATTGCACGACGCCGCCGACAGGCCCCACCGGCGCCACGGGTCCAACCGGCGCAACGGGTCCAACGGGTCCGACAGGTGCGACGGGCGCCACGGGGCCAACCGGCCCGGCCGGCGTCACCGGGGCACAGGGTGATACGGGCAGCGTGGGACCTACCGGACCTGCTGGAGATCCGGGTTCGATCGGCCCGCAAGGCGTTGCCGGACCCAAGGGCGACACGGGCGAAGCCGGGATCACCGGCCCCAGGGGTGATACCGGCGCAACGGGGGCAACTGGCCCGGCGGGAGCCACCGGCGCCACTGGCCCTGCTGGCGCGGTTGGAAGCTGCGCCTTCGCTGACTTCTATGCGCTGATGCCCACCGATAACACGGTCACAGTTCCCGTTGCGGGCGATGTGGACTTTCCCCAGGATGGGCCAAACACCGGGCAGATCGTCCGTTTGGGCGTAGACACCTTCCTGCTTCCGGCCATCGCGGTTTACCAGGTGATGTTCCAGGTCAGCATCTCCGAAGCAGGCCAGCTGGTGCTGGTGTTGAATGGGGTGGAACTGCCCTGGACGGTAGTCGGGCGCGCAGCCGGCAGCAGCCAGCTGGTGGGCATGGCCCTGGTGCAGACTTCCGTGCCGAACTCGGTGATCAGTGTCAGGAACCCCGTAGGTAACAGCGCCGCATTGACCATCACGCCAGCAGCGGGTGGCAGCCAGCCGGTTTCCGCCCACCTGCTGATTACGCAGATGCTGGGGCCACAGGGTTGCGCCGTGGGTGTAACCGGCCCGACAGGCCCGACCGGAGAAACCGGGCCGACCGGGCCACAGGGCGAGACCGGCCCAACCGGGCCACAGGGCGACACCGGCCCGACCGGAGCGACGGGGGAAACAGGCCCGACCGGCCCAACTGGCCCTTGAAGTTCCTACTCGTCGCATGGCTACACTGGCGGAGCTTAGGCTAATATCCTGAGCTCAATGGACAAGAAGAACCTTACCGAAGCGGATATCCGCACCAAGTTCATCACGCCCGCGCTGGTCGGACCCACTGGCGGCCCCAATGGCGGCCCCAATGGCGGCCCCACCGGCGGCAAATGGAATGTGATGACGCAGTTGCGCGAGGAAATCCATTTCACCAAAGGTCGGGTTATTGTTCGGGGTAAGACGGTCAGGCGTGGCGAGGCCAAAAAGGCGGACTACATCCTGTACCTCAAGCCCGGCCTGCCGATCGCCGTGATCGAAGCCAAGGACAACACCCACACGGTGGGCGCCGGCATGCAGCAGGCCCTGGAATATGCCCGAATCCTCGACTTGCCGTTTGCCTACAGCAGCAATGGCGATGCCTTTCTGGAGCATGATCGCACCGCCAAATCCGGCCCCGTCGAACGGGAAATTCCGCTCGACCAGTTCCCCACACCCGAGGAGCTCTGGGCGCGCTACAGCAAGGCCAAAGGCTATACAGCCGCCCAGCAGGAAGTGGCCAGCCAGGACTATTACGACGACGGTTCGGGCAAAGCACCGCGCTACTACCAGCTCATCGCCATCAACCGCACCATCGATGCCATCGCGCGCGGCGAGAACCGCCTTCTGCTGGTGATGGCAACCGGCACCGGCAAGACCTACACGGCTTTCCAGATCATCTGGCGCTTGTGGAAATCGGGAGCCAGGAAGCGAATTCTCTTCCTGGTCGATCGCAATATCCTCGCTGACCAGACCAAGACCAACGACTTCAAGCCGTTTGGCCAGGCCATGACCAAGATCACCAACCGCACGGTGGACAAGGCCTTTGAGATCTATCTGTCGCTTTACCAGGCGGTGACGGGCACTGAAGACGAGCAAAACATCTACAAGCAGTTCTCGCCGGATTTCTTCGACCTGGTGATCGTCGACGAGTGTCATCGCGGCAGCGCCGCCGAAGATGCCAACTGGCGCAAAGTGCTGGAATACTTCTCATCGGCCACCCAGATTGGCATGACGGCCACACCCAAGGAGACCAAAGACGTCTCCAACATCGAGTACTTCGGCGACCCGATCTATACCTACTCGCTCAAGCAGGGCATCGAGGACGGCTTTCTCGCCCCCTACAAGGTCGTGCGCATCGGCATCGA
>CBFGWJ010000188.1:0-5135 GCA_965652335.1 uncultured Gammaproteobacteria bacterium
GAGCGCGACATCGAGCGCATCTTCATGAAAGTGTGGCTGTATGCCGGGCACCAAAGCGAGATTCCCAATCCCGGTGACTTCTTCCTGTACGAACTGGCCGGTGAATCCGTGATCATTTCGCATGGCACCGATGGTGAAATCCGCGCCATGATGAACGTCTGCCGCCATCGCGGCTCGCATGTATGCTGGGAGAAAAAGGGTAACGCCAAGCGCTTCACCTGCCCCTATCATGGCTGGACCTACAACACGGATGGCGAACTGGCGGCCGCGGCGCACATGCGCGAAGGCTTTGACAAGACCAGGCACGGCCTGAAGCAGATTCACATCAAGGTGTACTTCGGCATGATTTTCATCAATTTTGCCGATCAGCCCGGATCATTTGATGCCATCGAAAAAGACCTGACCCCCTACCTCACGCCTTATCGCCTGGACCAGGCCAAGGTGGCGCATCGCCAGTCGTATCCGATGAAGTCCAACTGGAAACTGGCGGTGGAAAATTACAAGGAGTGTTATCACTGCGCACCGGCGCACCTGGAGTACGCCCGCGCCCACAGCCTGGCCCTGCCGCAGGAGAAATGGCAGGCCGAGCTGGATGCCATGATCGCCAAAATGCCGTCCTGCGGCCTGCACTACGGTGAAATGAACCACTCCTACACGACCGGGGATGAGTTCGGCGCTGACCGGGCCTATGAACACTATCCGCTGCTCAAGGGCCACGTCACCGGCAGCAAGGACGGCAAGCCCCTGGCGCCCTTCCTGGGCGACATCACCGACTGGGACGGTGGCGCGCACGACTTCAAGATCGGCCCGGTACTCTACGGCCTGGCCTATTGCGACCACGTCATGCTGTACAGCTTCAAGCCGATCAGCAAGGATTACGCGGATTGCGACATCACCTGGCTGGTGCGCGGTGACGCGGTCGAGGGCAAGGATTACAACAAGGAAGACCTGATCTGGCTGTGGGATGTCACCACCCATGCCGACAAGGCCATCATCGAGCACAACCAGGCCGGGGTGAGTTCGCGCCTGTTTGAGCCGGGTCCGTTTTCCAGTTTCGAGGATGCGACCCAGCGCTGGGTGGAATGGTACCTGAAGGCGATTCGCTGAAACGACCGCCGCATCCGGTGCGCACCTTCCAGCAGGCGCTGAACGCCGGGCGGATCGCGATTACGGCTGACCTGACCCTGACCAGCGCGTCAGGGCCGGGTGACATTGCCCGCCAGGTTGAACTTTTCGGGGCAGCCGTTGATGGCCTGCAGGTCAGCGACAACCCGTTTGCCTGGACCCAGATGTCGGCCCTTTCCGCCGCGGTTCTGGTGCAGCAGCAGGGCACGGATGCCATTCCCGTGCTCAACTGCCGTGACCGCAACCGGCTGGCGCTGACCGCCGAGTTGCTGGGGCTGCGGGCGCTGGGGGTGAAAAGCGTATTGCTGACCCGGGGTGAGAAGTTGCCCGATGCGCATCCGGTAAAGGCAGCGCCTGTGTTTGACACCACGGGCCGCGAACTGGTGGCGTTGGCTGCCCAGCTCGGCGAAGGCGAGGATGTTCCGCCAGGCGAGGATTTTTTCATCGGCGTGGGTGCGCGGGCGTTCCGGCCGGCGCGCAACTGGAAAGCGGAGTCGCTGCTGGAGCGCTCGGGTAAAGGAGCGCAGTTCCTGCAAACCCAGTTGTGCTTCAACACCGACATCCTGCGCGAGTACTTGCGCGCCCTGGTGGAGCACCGCATCACGTGGAAGTATTCCGTGGTGGTTTCGCTGGCGGCACTGCCCTCGGCTGCCACCGCCCGCTGGCTGAAACAGAACATGAGCGATTCGCGCATTCCGGAGGCGCTGGTGAAGCGGCTGGATGGCGCCGCGGACCAGGAGCAGGAGGGCATCCGCATCTGCGCCGAGCTGATGCAGGAAATTGCCCGTGTACCCGGAGTATCGGGCATAAACCTGATGACCATGGGAAATGCCGAACACATGGCGGAGGCCATCCGGCTGTCGGAACTGAGAGCTTGAAACAGGCCTGAAGCCCGGTTGCGAGCAGCGATACCCGGGCCGTTGACCACAGCCGGCGCCCCTGTTTCGCCGGTTTTCAGCGCGATGAAAAATAATTGCAATTTACAGGTGATTTCTGTCCAGAATTGGTATACCATTCAAGCCGTAATCAGAAACTGTTCGCGCAGAAAGACGGGGCCCCAAACGGGGCCCCGTTTTTTTTGTCCGAAGAAAAGGCCTGAACGCGGTGGGAAATGCAGGCCGGGTAGTCGGTTCCCGGCCCGGGCCTGCCAGGCAAGCATGCTTCACCCTCGGGGTTGGCTGAACCCCTTCCACACGGAAGTCAGCAACGCGATTGCGGTGAGCGGCAGGACAAATGCCAGCATCACATCAGAATACAGCGGCAGGGCATCATGGTCCTGCGCAGCCAGCACCAGATAAGCCGAGTACGCCAGGTAATAAGCCAGAAGAACCGCTCCTTCCCAACGGGCAATGGACCTGCCGCTGAAAAATACCGGCAGGCAGACCAGCGCCACGGCCAGCATTACCCAATAGTCAAAAGCCAGGATCGAGGGTGGTACGGCCAGCCCTTGTGGCGAAACCAGGCTGGCCAGCCCCAGGCAGGCCAGGATGTTGAAAATATTGCTGCCCACGATGTTACCCACTGCCATGTCGCGCTCGCCGCGAAAGGCCGCAACCACTGAGGTGGCCAACTCCGGCATCGAAGTTCCCGCCGCCACCACCGTCAGGCCAATGACCACTTCGCTGATGCCAATGGCGCGGGCGAACTCCACCGCGGCGCCGACCAGCCAGCCGGCACCCTTCACCAGCAGGACCAGCCCAATGGCGACCAGGGCCAGTTGCACCAGCCAGTGGCCGGGAATGCCCGGCTCCGGTTGGCCCGGTTTCTGTTGGACTGGAGCCGGCTGGCCGCTCGTCCCGGCAGGCCTCCCGCCGGCATCGGGCTGCCCGGCACTCGATGGCCCGTTGGCGATCTGCGCCTTGACCAATTGCTCATTTTTGCGTGATTGCACAATGAGGAAACCGGAATAGGCCAACATCAGCAGCACCAGCAACGCGCCATCGGTGCGGCTGACCAGGTCGTCCCGGCTGAGCAGGATCAGCAGCAGGGTGAACACAATCATCAACGGCACTTCCTGCCGGATGAGCTGGGTTTGCACCACCAGTGGCGATACCACTGCCGTCATGCCCAGGATAAGCAAAACGTTGAAGATATTGCTGCCCACCACATTGCCCACGGCCAGGTCGCCCATGCCGGAAAAGGCAGCACCCACCGACACCGCAATTTCGGGTGAGCTGGTACCCAGCGCGACAATCGTGAGGCCGATCACCAGCGGTGAGACTCCGGCGGCGGCTGCCAGGCTGGACGCGCCTTTGACCAGCACATGGGCACCGGCAACCAGGGCCAGCAAACCTGTAACAAACCAGAAGAGTTGAATCAGCATTTCAGGCAGGGCAGGAAACGAAAGGATATGGAATCGTACCCTATTTGGCCCGTTTGCTTCGAGTTTACTGGTCGCAGGAGCCATTCAGGGCGTGTTGCGGCCATTCGGGCATAACAGCAGGATTTCAGGCTGCAAACTCCCGGCATGGGCGATGCTGTTGTTGCCACTTTGCAGTAGAATGCGCCCCTCATTTCCCCTCAGACTGAACCCATGTCCCTGTTACGCCTTGATAAAGCCGGTTTGCACTACGGTACGCTCACCCTGTTGGAGGCGGTCGATTTCAGCATTTCCCGGGGTGAGAAAATCGGCCTGCTGGGCCGCAACGGCGCCGGCAAGACCAGCTTTCTCAAGGTGCTGGCGGGGGAAAATGCGCTGGACGCGGGTGAGCGCTGGGTGCGCCCCGGCACGCGCATTGCCTGGCTGCAGCAGGAACTGCCGCATGCCGACCAGCAAACCGTGTACGACGTGGTGGCGGATGGCCTGGCCGAAACCGGCCACCTGCTGGCGCAGTACCATCACCTGCTGCAGGACGGGCATCCCGACCTGGACAAGCTGGCGGAAGTGCAGCACCAGCTGGAAGCGCGTGACGGCTGGACCCTGCAGCTGCGCGTCGAAACCACCATCAGCCAGCTGCAATTGCCGGGTGATGCACTGATGGCGGAATTGTCCGGTGGTTGGCGGCGGCGCGTGGCGCTGGCCCAGGCGCTGGTCAGCCAACCCGACATCCTGCTGCTGGACGAGCCCACCAACCACCTCGACATTCCCGCCATCCGTTGGCTGGAAGAGCAGTTGCGCGACTATCCCGGCGCCATCATCCTGATCACGCATGACAGGCGCTTCCTGCAGAACGTAGCCACCAGCATTGCCGAGCTGGACCGCGGTCGACTGATCCAGTGGCAGGGCGACTACCAGGGTTTCCTGCAGCATGCCGAACAGCAGCTGGCGGCGGAAGAGCGCGCCAACGAGCTTTTTGACAAGAAGCTCGCCCAGGAGGAAGTGTGGATACGCCAGGGCATCAAGGCCCGGCGCACCCGCAACGAGGGCCGGGTGAGGGCGCTGGAAGCCATGCGCCGGGAACGCGGCGAGCGGCGCGAGCGCAGTGGCAGCGCCAGCTTCGCGGTGGAGAGCTCGGGCCGTTCCGGCAAGCTGGTGGCCGAGCTGGAAAACGTCACGCACCGCTTCGGTGACAAAACCGTCATACGGAATTTCTCCACGGTGATCCGGCGCGGCGATCGCATCGGCATCGTCGGCGCCAATGGCGCCGGCAAGTCCACCCTGGTCAAAATCATCCTCGGGGAACTGCCGCCCACGGAGGGCAAGGTCACGCTGGGTACCAAGCTGGACGTGGCCTATTCCGACCAGCTGCGTGGCCATCTCGACCCGGAAAAGAACCTGATCGACAACGTCTGCGGTGGCCAGGAATTCATCGAAATCAATGGCCGCAAGCGGCACGCGATTTCCTACCTCGGGGATTTCCTGTTCGCGCCCGACCGTGTCCGTATGCCGGTGAAAGCCCTTTCCGGCGGCGAGCAGAACCGGGCGGTGCTGGCGCGGCTGTTCAGCAAGCCGGCCAACCTGCTGGTGCTGGACGAGCCCACCAACGACCTCGACATAGAAACCCTGGAGTTGCTGGAGGAAATCCTCCTGACCTTTGAGGGCACCGTACTGCTGGTCAGCCATGACCGCG
>CBFGWJ010000189.1:0-5128 GCA_965652335.1 uncultured Gammaproteobacteria bacterium
AACTGATCCACCATTTCGCGGGTCTTGGCGGCTTCTTCGATGCTGATCGGTTCATCGGCCAGTGATGAGGGAATGAACGAAAGCGCCATCAGGTCGGTGTCGCTGTCCAGGAACACGTCCTTGATGAAATCATCCGCACCCATGCAGGCCATGTAGTCCGGGCTGAGCATGTCATGCTCGGCCTTGCACTGCGGTTTCAGGGTGCGCGCCAGGTTGGGCGGCAGGTAATGACCCTGCACGTCAAAAATGAATTCCCGGCCTTCCAGCTTGCTGGCGGCGATCTCGGGATCAAAGGCTGCGTCAGCCGGCAGCTCGAATGCGGGTTTGGCGCCGCTGCTGAACGCATGCGCTTGATTGAAAGCCAACAACGTGGCCGCGGCCCCACAACTCGAGGCCAGGAAAGCTCGACGGCTTTGGCCGGTCCGGCGCGCTGCCGCATCGGCCTGTTCCAGCGCGTGGCGATTGGCTTCTCGCTCGCGCCTGCTCAGCGCTATCGGCATGAACTCGCCGTTGGAGGTACTGTCCAGCTTGATCGGCAGCCGGGTGTCCAGCGGTCGGTCATCGATGGGTAGCTGGGGCTTGCTGTGCTTGGCCATTGCTCTCTCCTGTACGGGTATGGATTAAATAATCTGCTGGCGACCTGTCGATTCAAGGCTGGATTGCGACCGACGCTAGCCACGCTCCCCTCAGCGCAACAGTGCCAAAAGTTGGCCGGGATTGCGAGCTGCGCCCAAACGCCTGACTCCCTCGATGAACCGGTCCGTTATTCCATCGCTGCACGGCGGGCATGTGTCGCAAGGGTGCTCGCGGCGCAGGCCGGGCTTGCATAAGATGTTGGGCAGCTTGCACCACAGCCGCTAGACTGTGGCCCTTGAAACCGCAGCCCGAGGATCTTTCCATGTTCCGATTTTCCACCGTAATCCTGACCATAGGTTTGAGTGTGCTTGCCATGGCCTGTACCAGCTCAGGCGCCAACGCCGAGGAAACAGCACTGCCCTTCAAGAAAGAGGAAATCGCGACGTTCAATGAACCCTGGGCCATGGCCTTCTTGCCCGATGGCCGGTTGCTGGTGACTGAAATGCGAGGCCTTTTGTACATTGTCACCCAGGATGGCCAGAAATCCCGGCCGGTCGGGGAAGTGCCGGATGTGGCCTACCGGGGACAAGGAGGGTTGGGCGATGTGATCCTGCATCCTGATTTTGCCAACAACGGCCTGATCTACCTCAGTTATGCCGAATCGGGTGTGGGCAATGTGCGTGGCGCCGCCGTGGCGCGTGCGCAGCTGGTTGAAGGTGAGCACGGCACGGCACTGAAAAATGTGCAGGTGATCTGGCGGCAGAATCCCAAAGTCACCGATGACGGGCACTACGGCCATCGCATGGTTTTTGATGCCGATGGCTACCTGTTCATCAGTTCCGGCGAGCGGCAGAAGTTCGACCCCGCCCAGCAGATGAACGGCAACCTCGGCAAGATCGTACGGGTGCGTGATGACGGTTCCATTCCCGCGGACAACCCGTTTTATGAGCGCGGCGATGTGACCGCCGAAATCTGGTCGCTGGGCCATCGCAATCCATTGGGAATCGCCTTTGATGCCAACGGGCGGCTGTGGAATACCGAGATGGGCCCCTTGCACGGCGATGAGCTGAACCTGGTGATCCGCGGTGAAAACTACGGCTACCCCATCGTTTCGGAAGGCGACCACTACAGCGGCGAGGAAATTCCCGACCACGACACCCACCCGGAATTCCAGGCTCCCAAAGTCGCGTGGATTCCCACCATCGCGCCGGGAAGCCTGATGTTTTACTCCGGCGACCTGTTCCCGGCCATGAAAGGTTCGGCGCTCATAGCAGGGCTGGCCGCTGCCTCCATCATTCGTGTCGAGTTTGATGGCGAATCCGCCCGCGAAGCCGAGCGTTACGCCATGGGCAAACGCATCCGTGAAGTGGAACAGGGCCCGGACGGCGCGCTGTGGGTGATCGAGGACGGTGAAGACGGACGCCTGCTGAAGCTCACGCCGAAGTAAGTTTCGCGGCTGACGCCGCTTCCCGCAGGTGAGGCGCAAGCCCCGACCGGTAAATTGTCGCGGCTAAAGCCGCTCCTACAAAAGCATACCCAAGCACAGGAGGGGCTTCAGCCCCGACCCGAAGGTTTTGCGCCGCCGCTAAAAATAGGGCACTGTTGCGCAGGTTTCATCGGGGAGCGCAGCACATGTCAGTCATCACCATGGTTTTTCTCTGTTACCTGCTGGTCCTGGCCGCACTGGCCATCTGGAGCAGGAAAGAGTCCACCACCATGAAGGGCTATTTCATCGCTGGCAAGAACCTGCCGCCATGGGTGGTAGCCTTCAGCACCAACGCCACCGGTGAAAGCGGCTGGCTGCTGCTGGGGCTTACCGGCATGGGTTACGCGGTTGGAGCGCAGGCGCTGTGGGTGGTGGCCGGCGAAGTGATCGGCATTGCGCTGGCCTGGTTGCTGCTGTCCCGCCGCCTCAAGCGGTTGTCGGATGAAACCGACTCGATCACCGTTCCCGATGTGCTGGCAGCCCGGTTCAACGACACTGCCCATATCCTGCGCAGCATCAGCGTGCTCATTATCCTGGTGATGGTGGGCGCCTACGTGGCGGCGCAGATGGTTGCCACCGGCAAGGCATTCGAAGGCTTCACCGGGCTCAATTACACCCAGGGCGTGCTGCTGGGTTCGGGAGTGATCATCGCCTACACGCTGGTGGGCGGCTACAAGGCGGTGGCCTGGACCGACCTGGTACAGGGTCTCTTGATGCTGTTCGGCCTGATCCTGCTGCCCATCGTGGCCATCAACGCAGCCGGCGGCTGGGATGCGGTAACCAGCACGCTGGTGGCGGAAGATCCGGGCCTGATGAGCCCCTGGGGTCCGGATGGCAAAAGCACGCTGGCGATCGTGGCGATTGTCAGCTTCCTGGCGATCGGCCTGCCCTTCGTCGGCGTTCCGCAGCTTATGGTGCGCTTCATGTCGGCCCGCAGCGAGAAAAGCCTGGTGCCGGCCATGACCATCTCGGTGATCGTGATCCTGTGTTTCGATATCGGCGCGGTGCTTACCGGCATGGCCGGCCGCGCCCTGTTTCCCGGCCTGGGCGATCCGGAGACCATTCTGCCTTTGCTGTCCACCGAACTGCTGCACCCGGTACTCGCCGGGGTGATGATGGTGGTGGTGCTGGCCGCCATCATGTCCACCGTCGACAGCCTGCTGATCCTGGCCTCCTCAGCGGCGGTGAATGACCTGTTGCACAAGATCCTGCGCTCGGCCAAAAGCGATGAGGCCCTGGCCAGAACGGGCAAGTGGCTGACGCTGGTGATCGGCGTGGGTGGCGTAATCTTTGCGCTGAACCAGAGCCCGCTGATTTTCTGGTTCGTGTTGTTTGCCTGGTCGGGCCTCGGCGCGGCATTCGGGCCGGTGCTGCTGTGCGCCCTGTGGTACAAAAAGACCAACCTGTGGGGCGCGGTAGCCGGCATGCTGGGTGGTTTCCTCACCACCGTGGCCTGGGTATTGTGGTTCAAGTCACAGTATTACGAACTGCTGGAAATCGTTCCCGGCTTCATCGTCGGACTGTTGCTGACGGTACTGGTCAGTCATATAACGGCGAAGCCGCAGGAATTGGCCCAAGTGTAGGAATCAGCGAAGCTGACGACAAGGAATATTCAATCGCGAGCATGGCTCGCTCCCACCCTGGGGGCAGGGTTCGGCACGGGTGGCAAACCCGATACCGGTGGCCTGTGGGTGTTCGGTTACGGCTCGCTGATCTGGCGAACCGGGTTTCCGTTCATCGACAGCCGGCCGGCGTTCATTCGCGGCTGGTCACGGCGCTTCTGGCAGGGCTCCACCGACCATCGCGGCGTGCCCGGCGCGCCAGGCCGCGTGGTCACCCTGGTTGCGGACCCCGGCGCCATTTGCTGGGGGCGCGCCTACCGCCTGGAAGAGCATGTCCAGGATGCGGTGATGGCGCAACTGGATCACCGCGAACAGGGCGGCTACGAGCGGCTGGAACTGGCACTGCATTTTTCGAATGACGAATCCGTCACGGGCATCACCTACCACGCCACCGCGGCGAACCATGAGTACCTCGGCGAGGCCACGGTAGCCGCGATTGCCCAACAGGTTTTCTCCGCCAGCGGGCCCAGTGGCCCGAACATCGACTATGTGCTGCACCTGGAGCGGGCCCTGCTGGAACTCGGCAAGCCCGACCCGCACGTCACGGAGCTGGCCGACGCCCTGCGCCGGCTGTAGGAGGGGGTTTACCCCCGACATTTCCACTCAACTGGTCGCGGCTGAAGCCGCTCCTACGCCAGGTTCTTCACATGCCCGTAACCGGCAACAAAATTCAGGGAGAATAATAATACTGCCGGCGGTAGTACTGGGGTGGCCTGCGGCTGTACTGCGCGTGCAGGAACGCAACCAGGTCCGTCAACTCCGTCACCGTCATCAGGTCGCCGAAATACGGCATCGGTGACTCGTTGGGGTCCTTGTCCATCAGCACCAGCTTGGTCTTGTAGTTGGGCGAGATGATGTGATCGGGATACACCACCGCGGTAAGCAACTCACCGTAATCCTTCACCCGCAACACTTCACCCCCCAGCTTCACCACGAACGGCGGTTCAAACGGCCGCTCCGGCAACTCGACGCCTTCCACGTCGTGGCAGCGGTGACACTTGAATTCGACAAATACTTCCTGGCCCCTGGCGACATCGCCTTTGGGCAGGACAAAGCCTTTGACCGGCTTTTCACCCTTGCAGGCAGAGAGCAGCAGGACCAGCCCGGCCAGAACCAGAACCAGGCAGTAACGCAGTGAGGTTGGTTTCATGACAAACATCCTCCAGGGTCGCTTGGATGATTCATCATCCCGCCTTTCAAGGGTGGATGCCTTGCTCTGGGTCAATTAGGGCCTGTTTACACTACTTGAATGTACGCTGTTGTGACTGAAACCGCACCCATCAAGGCGCGAGAAGCGAAGTTTGGTGACTCCAAATGAGCGCCGAGCAACGCCGAGGGGTGCGGTTTCAGCCGCAACCCGCAGGGCCGGGACCATTTTTCCTTCTGGCGGCGTTGTCGCTCGTTCATGTAGCGGTGCTACACCTCACTCGCTCCGCCTTGCCAG
>CBFGWJ010000190.1:0-5047 GCA_965652335.1 uncultured Gammaproteobacteria bacterium
ACGGCGTTCAGGGCGGTGAACTGCGCCTGCATGTCGGTGGGAAACGCGGGATAGGGCGCGGTGGTGATATTCACGGCCCGGGGCCGCCGGCCGCGCATGTCCAGGGCCACCCAGTCATCACCGGAGCTGATCTCCGCGCCACTTTCCTGCAGTTTGCCGAGCACGGCATCGAGGTGGCGAGGGTTGGCCCGGGTGCACCGCACAAAGCCGCCGGACATCGCCGCAGCCACCAGGTAGGTGCCGGTTTCGATGCGGTCGGGCAGAACGGCATACTCGGCGCCGGACAGGCTATCCACGCCCTCGATTTCGATGGTATTGGTGCCTGCCCCGGAAATTCGTGCGCCCATGGCGGTGAGGAAATGGGCCAGGTCCACCACTTCCGGTTCCTGGGCGGCGTTTTCGATCACCGAATTGCCTTTGGCCAGGGTAGCGGCCATCAGCAGGTTTTCGGTGCCGGTGACGGAGACGGTGTCCATCACCATGCGCCCGCCCCTGAGACGGTCGGCACGGGCTTCGATATTGCCGTTCTGCACCGTGACTTCAGCACCCAGTTGCTGCAGGCCGCGCAAATGCAGATCCACCGGGCGCGAACCGATGGCGCAGCCACCCGGCAACGATACCCGCGCTCGGCCGTAACGTGCCACCAGCGGGCCCAGCACCAGGATGGAGGCACGCATGGTCTTGACCAGGTCATACGGGGCTTCAAACAGGTTGATGCCGCGCGGGTCGATCTCCACCTGCATGCGCTCGTTCATGCCAAGGGCCGCGCCCATGCGGCCGAGCAATTCCATGGTGGTGGTGACATCCTGCAGGTGGGGAACATTGCTGATGCGGGAAGTCCGGTCGCCGAGAATGCTGGCCACCAGGATGGGCAGCACCGCATTCTTGGCACCGGATATCCAGACATCGCCCTGCAGGGGAACGCCGCCCTCGATACTGATTCGCGCCATCTCAGGGCAGCTCTTCAGGCGTCAGGGTTTTCAGTCCCAAAGCGTGGATTTCACGGCCCATCAGGTTGCCCAGCGTGGCGTAAACCAGCCGGTGCCGCTGCAAGGTGGACTTGCCGGCGAATTCCGGGCTGATGACCACCGCCTCGAAGTGCACGCCATCGGCGCCACTCACTCTGACCGTCGCTCCCGGCATCCCGGCGAGGATCATTTGCTCTATTGTGGAGCTATCCATAGACTATGCTGCCTCGTGGTGCAGTCGTACGAAAGCGGGCATCATAATGAAAACCGGCCAACAAACAACTCAAATTCCTACTCATTCTCGCAATTTATCCTGGTGAAAATATGGCAATGGAGTGCAAATGTACCGCGACCGCTTTCGCAGCCCCTGAGGCGCGCAGAGCCCCGGTTGCATGGACGGTCGCCTGCGCTGTTGCCCACGTTGATGCCTGCGTTGATACCCGGGCTGTGACAGGCCGCTAGATGCTCATTTCCCTGGTTCAATTATTCGGCGGTTTCATCCTGCTGATCTGGGGCGCCGACCGGTTGATCGCCGGGGCGGCAGCAACCGCCCGCAACCTGGGCGTTTCGCCGTTGATCATCGGCCTGACCATTGTAGCCTTTGGCACCTCGGCGCCGGAACTGGTGGTTTCGGCTGTTGCCGCATTCCAGGGCAAACCCGGCCTCGCCGTCGGTAACGCCATCGGTTCCAATATTGCCAATATCGGCCTGATCCTGGGTTTCACGGCCATGATTTACCCGTTGCGGGTGGAATCTCAAACCCTGAAACGCGAATATCCGCAGCTGATGCTGATCATGATCGTCTGCTTCATCATGGCGGCCGATCTCGAATTCAGCCGGCTGGAGGGCTACATCCTGCTGGTCGGCCTGGGCATCCTGGTGTTGTGGATGATCCGCCTGGGCATGCGCAAGGAACCCGATGACCCGTTGGCGCAGGACTATGAGGATGAAATTCCCACTGACATGCCCACCCGGTCGGCGCTGCTCTGGATGGCGGTGGGCCTGATCATCCTGCCGCTCAGTTCACACTTCCTGGTGCTGGGTTCCATCAGCATCGCCCGCATGCTGGAAGTGTCCGAGACGGTGATCGGCCTGACCATCGTGGCACTGGGCACCAGCCTGCCGGAACTGGCCGCCTCGCTGACCAGCGCCCTGCGCAAGGAGGATGACCTGGCCATCGGCAATGTGATCGGCTCCAACATGTTCAACATCCTTGGCGTGCTGGGTATTGCGGCCACGGTCAAGCCGGTGGCATTCGAGCGGTCCATACTGGTGCAGGACATGCCCATCATGTTCCTGTTCACGGTGTTGTTGTTTTTCATGGCTTACGGCATTCGCGGGCCGGGGCGGATCCGCCGTTCCTCAGGCGTGATGCTGTTGCTGCTGTTTTGCGCTTACCAGGTGCTGGTATGGCGCACCGCGGAACCGGTACTGAACACGGTTGGCGGCTGATTCCTTTCGATTCTGCAGGTAGCGCCGTCTCATGACAGGTAGAATTGCAGCATGAATGCGACAGACGGCAAATCCGCGGCCATCCAGGCACGGGCACGAGCGGTGATCGAAACCGAGGCAGCCGCCATTGCCGCCCTGCCCGAACGCGTGGACGAACAGTTCGTGGCGGCCTGCCAGGCCATGCTGGACTGCCAGGGCCGCATTGTCGTCATCGGCATGGGTAAATCCGGCCATGTGGGCAGCAAGATCGCTGCAACCCTGGCCAGCACCGGCACGCCCGCCTTTTTCG
Organism: uncultured Gammaproteobacteria bacterium; assembly: GCA_965652335.1. Classification (GTDB taxonomy): domain Bacteria; phylum Pseudomonadota; class Gammaproteobacteria; order Xanthomonadales; family SZUA-36; genus JAWXBM01. Next base: position 2,710 of record CBFGWJ010000190.1, read on the forward strand.
TTCATCCGGCTGAAGCCGGCCATGGCGACATGGGCATGATCAAGGCCGAAGACGTGGTGCTGCTGTTGTCCAATTCCGGCGAAACCGATGAACTCAATGCCATCCTGCCGCCGCTGAAGCGGCTGGGCGTGACACTGGTGGCCATGACCGGCAATCCGGCCTCGACCCTGGCCCGCCATGCCGACATGCATATCAATACCAGCGTGGCCGAGGAAGCCTGCCCACTGGGCCTGGCACCCACTTCCAGCACCACTGCCGCACTGGTGATGGGCGATGCGCTGGCGGTGGCCCTGCTGGAAACACGCGGCTTCACCCACGAGGATTTCGCCCGTTCGCACCCCGCCGGAGCGCTGGGCCGGCGCCTGTTGTTGCACATCCGCGATGTGATGCACGCCGGTGACGGTATTCCGCAGGTGCATGAAAACGCCAATCTCAGCGAAACCATTGTGGAGGTCACCCGCAAGCGGCTGGGCATGTGCGCCATCACGGATGGCAAAGGCCAGGTGGTGGGCGTGTTTACCGATGGCGACCTGCGCCGGGCACTGGAGTCCGCCATCGACCCGCACACCACACCCATTGCCCGTATCATGACCCGTGGAGGCAGGACCATCGGCCCCGATGCCCTGGCCATCGAAGCGGTGCATCTCATGCAGGAGTACCGAATCCAGGGCCTGCTGGTGGTGGATGACCGGGGCCAGTTGTGCGGCGCGCTGAATTTCCAGGACCTTCTGGCGGCGGGAGTTGTCTGAACCATGGCCGCAGGCAACCCTGCTTCAATCTATCTTGAGAACGTACCCGAGAACGTACTGCGCAAGGCGCGTGAAATCCGCCTGCTGGCGCTGGATGTGGATGGTGTCATGACCGATGGGCGCCTGTATTTCAGCCAGTCCGGGGAGGAAACCAAGGCGTTTTCGACCCGTGATGGCATGGGCATCAAAGCCTTGCAGCTTGGTGGCATCACCGTGGCCCTGATCACCGGCCGCCGTTCGGCCATGGTTGAGCAGCGTGCCGGCGAATTGGGCATCAAGCAGGTGTACCAGGGCGCGGACGACAAGCTGCAGGCCTTGCTGGCGCTGCAGGAATCAACCGGGCTGGAATGCTCCCGCATTGCGTACATGGGTGATGACTGGATGGACCTGCCGGTGCTTCAGCGCGTGGGTTTCAGCGCCAGCGTGGCCGATGCCGATCCGCTGGTGCGCCGCCAGGTGGACTGGGTGACCGCCGAAGCCGGGGGTCAGGGAGCGGTGCGCGCGCTTGGCAACCTGTTACTGGCTGCCCAGGGGAAACTCGACGAACAGCTGCAGGAATATCTGGCGCCATGATCCACCGCAAGACCTGGCAAGGCATGCTGATCCTGGCAACACTGGCCATCGCCACCGCGCTTATCATTCGCTCGGGCGAAAAGCGGGTCGGCGTGCCCCCGGCCAACCTGGATACACGCCTGAGTTATGCTTTGTGGGACTTCGAGGGCGTGCTGCTGAACAAACAGGGCCGCATCAACGTACAGGTGCAAGCCCCGATGTTGCGCAATACCGCCGAAAGCGAGGTGGGGACGGTGGAAAATCCGCGCCTGCGTATCATCCAGGAAGAAGATGAGTGGTACATTACGGCGGATTCAGCCATCATCACCGCGGATCGCGAATATGTGTCCCTGATGGGGCGGGTCGACCTGCTCAACCAGGACCTGACGGGAAACAAACGCCTGGGGGTGCAAACCCGCGATGTGATGCTGGATATCACACCTCGATTGGCCAGTACCGAATCTGCGGTCAGCATCCAGCAGAACCAGGACGTGCTCGATGCCGTTGGAATGAAACTTGACATGAAGAACAAGCAATACGAACTCCTGCACGAGGTGCGCGCCCGTTATGCCACCCGTTAGCCGCACTCATGCCGCAATGATGCCGTTGGCCATCGGCGTGCTTCTGGCCGGATTACTGGCGTGCCAGCCATTGCTGGCGCTTGAGTCGGACCGCCAGCAACCCCTGCTGATCAATGCCGATTCTTCGGACGGCACCCTGGGCGATGGCCGGGCCACCTTGCGTGGCCATGTGGAAATCCGCCAGGGCACTCTGCTGGTGAAAGCCGACCAGGCGGATGTGGAAAAATCCGAGGGCAAGGTACGTGAGGTTTTGCTCACCGGCAGTCCGGTATTGCTGCAGCAGGAAATCGAGAATGAAGGCCTGGTGACCGCCACGGCCAACACCATCACCTACCAGGTGGCCACCGGCATCGTCACCCTCACCGGCAATGCCGATGTCGATCACCCGCAATACCAGATCAGCGGGGAACTGCTGGTTTACGACATGAACCTGCAACACTTCCAGGGCAGCGGCGG
>CBFGWJ010000191.1:0-5041 GCA_965652335.1 uncultured Gammaproteobacteria bacterium
GCAGCTCACAACCGGAAAACTCCAGGATGTAGCGCGCGATATCCGGCGTGAGCGTTGTGAACATCGGCACGCTGACCTGTCCGGCGGCGCAGATCGCCATGTCGGCCATCATCCAGTGGGCACGATTGCGTGACAGGATCGCCACGCGATGGCCGGCATCCTGGAAATGATGTTCCAGCCAGGCTGCAATCGCATGCGATTCATCGCGGGCTTCAACCCAGGTCCAGGTCCGCAATTCGTTGCCCTGGCGCTCACTGAGCCACACAACACCTGGCGAGGTTTGACACCACAGGTCAAGCCAATCCGGGATGGTCACGGGCTCGCTGGCTGAATGATCGGACATGTGGTGGGTTCCTCCGCAGTTCGGTTGAGAGTTCAATGCAAAATCCTGGTTCCGGAAAAAACTTGCTGCACGTTCTGGCCTGCGCTACCGCACTTGCTCATCCCGCGAAACCATCCAGGGAAATTCCGCAGGGATCGCCTTCGCCATCTCCGTCTGAATCCTCCTGCCCGGCAACGGTGAACATCGGGCAGTTGCCCCTGTGCTACTCAATACGGTCGGCAATACCCTCATCTAAGGCTGATCTGGCGAACCATGAAAATGCCGCCAGCGGAGTGTCATTTCCCGCGCATCGTCCACGCTCATGTTGCGGATTTCCGCAAAAGTCGTGGGCACGCCGTGCAAGGCGATGTGATCCAATGCCCTGACCCACATCAATCGCCAAGCATCGGGATCACGCAATTCCGTACCAGGCGCCGCTCTGCTTCGCGCTACAAACTGAGGCAGATAGGGGCGTCCGGCAGGCTGGCCTGTCGGCAGATAACGGAAGTTGAATGCCCAGCGAAAATCATCAGCAGTAGTATTGGCTACCGAGCAGTGCATTACCTTGTTATGAAGAAAAATCACGTCACCAGGCTGCGCCGGTAACTTCACGCCTTTTGCGTCCAGGTCAGGCGGATGGGGGCCATACCTGACGCCGGATTTGTGACTGCCTGGAATCACCATCAGGCAGCCATTCGTTTCGGTGGCGGCCGTCATCGGAATCCAGGCATTGACGATATGACTGTCATGCGAATCGGGCAAACCCGCAACGGCATCCATGTGCCAGGTTGTACGGCCAATCTGGAAGTTGAAGAACAACTCCTGTGCTATGTCAATGCCCTTTGCCTTAGCCAGATTGCGGGCGATCTGCAGGTGCTTCGCGGCCGGCTTCTGATTTACATGGTAAATGGGCGAAGCGGTGATTTCCCCTCCGATCAATATTTCGACATGGTCCAGTAATCGTGGGTGAGTCTGGAGTTGGAACATTTCGGGCACACGTGAATCCGGCAGGTCCGGCCGCCATTGGTATCCGTCAGCAAAAATGTTGAGCACAGGGTCAAGATGATGCAACGCGGCACCCTGGCTGGCGCCTGCCATCACACAAAACTGTTCGGCAGGTGCCAACCCGCCAATTTCAATGTCGATACCCGCTTCTTCAACATAAATACGGGCAAGTTCAGCGACCAGGCTGGAGAATTTTTGCCGTAATGGATGGATGTCAGCCGCAGGATTCAACAACGCACGCTGAACCAGATAGCCCTGCTCTTCAAATTGTTCGCGAACAGATGTCATGCCTGCAGCAGATGCTAATCAATTGATCCGCTGGAGGCCATAGTCCGCTCACACTTCCCTCCATATCCACCCAAACCCCGGTTGAGCCCAATCGTTGACCTGACGCGCCTACAGCACGCTCCCGATCCAGTCGGTGATCAACGGCAGCAGCTCCGGAACAAAGGCTTTTTCCAACGAAGCATATTCCGCGGGGCTGCCGGTGCTGGCCTTCTGGAACAGGTGATTGGCCCCTTTCAGCGTGACAATTCGGTACTGCCCATTCCCTCCGTCGACGAATGCCTGCTCCATGGCGGGCCGGTTGACATCGGGTGGAACCTGCAAGTCCAGTTCTCCGAAAACCGCCAGCGTCGGCACCTTCAGGGCCTCCAATGCCGGCACCGGATCATAGTCTACGAAATAGCGGAACCAGGCTGATTGCAACTGATTCACCTGGGCCTGGACCTGCGCATTGACGTAGTCGTCCACGTTGGCGATTGCCGTGCGCTGTTCGGCAGGCAATTTCTCCACCGAGGCGCGGACCTGGCTGGCAATGCCGGCTTTCACCGCATCCCAGCCATCACCGCTGCGAATGGCCTCGAACATCTGTTCCTGGAGCTCTCTTTGCTTTTTCAGATCTTCTTCAGTTGCGCCGCCGGCACGCAATACCCTGGCACCCTGGTCCAACAGGGTGTCCGCTCCCGACAGCGCCGGCCCCGCCAGCATCACGACAAAGGCCAGTTCACCGCTTTGCGCCGCGATGGGGCCGACCATGCCACCCTCGCTGTGGCCGATCACCCCGATTCGTCCGGAGTCGATATCCTTCCTTTGCTTGAGCAGATCAACAGCGGCCAGAACGTCCCTGGCGAAATCCGCCGAGGTGGCTGTCGCGATATTCCCGGAGGATCCCCCCACGCCGCGGTCGTCATAGCGCAGCACCGCAATGCCTGCGCGGGCCAGGTGGTCCGCGATGATGCGGAATGGCTTGAAGCCAAACAGCTCCTCATCGCGGTTTTGCGGCCCGCTGCCGGTGATCATCACCACTGCCGGGAATGGGCCGGCACCTGCCGGAACCGTCAGCGTTCCTGCCAGGCGAATGTCGCCGTTGGTGAATTCCACTTCCTCCTCCGCATAGGGTGCGGGTTCGGACACGGCTTCTTCCGCCGCTCCAGCGGCTGCCGATTCAGTGATACTTTCCTTCTCAAGGCTGAACGAACCCTGCAGGCCCGACTGCAGGTAATCGCCACTGATCCGGTTGCCCTCGACCGCACCGTCAAACACGGCAACCGCGGCGCCGGGAATTTCAAAATGCACCCTGGGGTGCTGGTAGCTGACGTTTTGCATCGGCAAACCCATGGCATTTTGCGCCGGTATATCCAGCGTAACCGCCAGCGCCGGCCCTTCGCCGCTGAAATGCGCGGCGATGCCCAACTCCTGGCCCATGATCTGGATGGCGCCCTTCCAGGTACCCTCCAGGCTCTCATTCGCCGGCGCGGGCGACACACCCGACACCAGCAGGATCGCGGCTAAAAACCCCGGATTGAAACGCATGGCAATCACTCCTTATCCATTGGATGCATGATGGTTTGCTATTGATACACTCAGGCCAGCGGTTTATTCGCGTCAATCGAACGCATCCTGTTTTACACTGGCTGCTGCGAAACGAGAGCGGGCAGCCGCAACCAACACAGCATGAGGGTCGGCGATTCGCCGGAGCAACAGTCATGACGCACGAAGACGAGTACCACGACAACATGGTCACCCTGCTGCAGCTGGTCTGGGGCGAGGGCTACATGGCTCCGGGCGGGCCGGGCAACGTAGCAAAAATGTTGCGTGGCATGGCAAGGCCGGGTGACCGGATTCTCGACATCGGCTGCGGCATCGGTGGGCCGGCTTTTGAAATGGCCCGCGTATTTGGCGCGCAGGTGGTGGGAATCGACCTGGAGCAGCCGCTGGTGGAGCGCGCAACTCGGGCTGCGGAAAATCTCGGACTCAGCCAACGATGCGAGTTCCGGCAGGTAGAGGTGGGCCCCTTGCCGTTTGCCGAAGGCGGGTTTGACATCGTGGTGAGCGCCGGTGCCCTGACCCAGACCAGCGACAAGGCGGCGGTGTTCAGGGAATGTTTGAGGGTACTCAGGCCCGGTGGCCACATCAGCCTCTACGACTGGACCAAGTCTGATGCGAAACTCTCCGATGACATGCGCTACTGGTTCAGGATGGAAGGCCTGACATATTCACTGGAGACCCTGGAGGCCTATGCCGGGCACCTTGCCGATGCCGGATTCATCGATATCGAAATCGAGGATGCCTCGGACTGGTACCGCCGGCAGGTCAACCACGAATACCAACTGATGACAGGCGAGCTGTACCCGCGCATGGTGGAACTGCTGGGCCGCGAAAGCGCCGACCACTTCGTGGAAAACTGGCGCGCCATGGTGGTCGTTTGCAATTCCGGTGAAATGCGGCAGGGCTATTGCCGCGCCCGGCGCCCCTGACCGACCCGGCGATCCTGACCCACATTGGCAGCGCTTACCCGTGAAAGTCGCTGTCGATGTAGGGCCGTTCGTATTCCCGGTACTTGAAGCTGAGTGCGCCGACCAGGTGGCCCGCTGCGTAGCACAGTTCGCGGATGGCCAATATGACAGGCACCTGCCCGCGAGCCACGCCGTGAACAGCGCCGCGAACCAGCCCCCATGGCAGCTTTACCAAAGCCACGGCCAGCATCAGCACCGAAAAAAGCAGCAGCAGGGTGTTGCTGCCCCACGATCCGGACAACCGCCTGCTGATCAGGCCATAGGTGTTGCCCGATCGAAAGCCGCGGCGGAAGATCCAGCGGCGGGTCATCCGGTCCGGGGCGATCCATTCATGCACGACGGCGTCCGGCCACCAGACGATGGAGAAGCCGTAGCGGGACGCCCGCAGGGTGAATTCCGTATCGTCCCCGCCCTGGGTTCCCCACCATTCGTCAAAGCCACCGATGGTGGACACCACGTCGGCGCGTACCAGCAGGTTGTTGGTTGCTGCATAGGTCAAAGCCTGGCCCTTGACCAGTCTCAGCTCATCGCGACCTCCATCGAACAGCCCGGAATCCACCGCCCAGGCAGGGGGTGGGCTGATGAACCTGGGTATCACCCGGCCCTGTACCAGTGCCGCGTCATGCAGCTGTGCAGCCCTGACCAACTGGTCCAACCAGTCAGGGTCAGGCCATTCATCATCATCCAGGAAAGCCAGGTAGTCCGCTCCCAGCGACAATGCTTTCCGCAGGGCCCGGTTGCGGGATTGGGGAATGCCCCGCCGGGGTTCTTCGAGGCCATGCAAGCGATCACCGAGCTTCGCCCTCGCCCGATCCAGCACGGGCACTATGGAAGATTCCAAATCATTGTTGACCACCACCACATCGAACCGCGGCTCCGGCAAGGTCTCAAACTGCAATGCGGCAATGGCATCGAG
>CBFGWJ010000192.1:0-5025 GCA_965652335.1 uncultured Gammaproteobacteria bacterium
GGGCATCCCCCTGCTGCTGGGCTTTCCCATCATGGCCTCGCACGGCGAAATATTTGGGCCCGATGCTGGCCTGGTGCGTGAAGAGTTCCTGTCCAGGCTGACCGACCGTTACCGGGTATTGTTGCTGGACTACCCCAGCATTGGCCGCAGTGCCGGCATTCCGCCCGAGCAACTGACCATCGACCGGGTTTGCAACGACCTGCTGACCGTGGCCACAGCCGCCGGTTTCGACCGGTTCATATACTGGGGTTATTCCTGGGGTGCGGCCGTGGGCCTGCAGCTCAGCCTGCGCACCGAACGCCTGGCCGGGCTGGTAATGGGTGCCTGGCCGCCGCTGGGCGCGCAGTACGGTGATGTGCTGGCAGCGGTTGAGGAACAGATGGCCGATCCGCCGGCGGAAGTGCAGGTCGTGTTGCGCTCACCGGCGCAGTACGCGCAATGGTGGCATTTTTACCGCAGCCTGGGAGACTGGTCGGAAGAGAAGGCAGCCCGTGCGGTCAACGTCCCGCGCCTGGCATTTGCCGGAGCGGAGGGCGATGTCATGGCGGGCAGCCGCCTGATTCGCAATGCGTCAACCCTGCAATCCCGCCAGGCCGAGCTTGAGAGCATGCGCTGGGAGGTGCGGCTGATTCCAGGCAAGGGTCACTCTGTGGGCCTCGAGCCTTCATCCGTCGTACCATGCGTGCGGGAATTCCTGGATCGGAAATTTGCTGATGAATGATGACGGTTTGTTGCAGGATGCCAAAAGCCTGCTCGCGGAAACGCTGGTGTGGGACAACCATGCCTGCATGCCATTGCGGCCCGATGACCATTCCTTCCTCGAGCAGTTGCAGCAGGTGCGCCAGGCCGGCGTGCACGTGGTTTCGCTGAATGTGGGCTTTGGCCCGCAGGACCTGGAAGCGCACATCCGCATGCTGGCCTCGTTTCGCCAGTGGTTGGCGGCGCGCGCCAACGAGTATGTGCTGGCCCACAGCGTGGCGGACATCGACCGGGCCCGGGCCGAGGGCAAGCTGGCGGTGTTCTTTGATATCGAAGGCATGGTGCCGCTGGATGCTGGCGACCACGGGCTGGTGCAGCTGTTCCGGGAACTGGGCGTGGGCTGGATGCTGATTGCCTACAACCGCAACAATGCCGCCGGCGGCGGTTGCCTGGATGAGGATTGCGGGCTCACCGCGCACGGCCGCCGCGTGCTGGCCGAGATGAAGCGCGTGGGCATGATCGTCTGCTGTTCGCACACCGGCCACGATACCGCCCGCGAGGTGATGGAAGCGGCTGATAACCCGGTGATCTTTTCGCACAGCAATGCCAGTGCCGTGTACCCGCATCAGCGCAATATTCCGGATGACCTGATCCGGCGCTGCGCCGCCACCGGCGGCGTGGTGGGCATCAATGGCCTGGGTGACTTTCTCGGCCCATTTGAAGAAGGCGGCGAGTGGGACCCGGTCGAAGACATGGTGCGGCACATCGACCACGTCGTGCAGATGGTGGGCCCTGAGCACGTGGGCCTGGGCCTCGATTATGTGTTCGACCAGCAGGAACTGGCTGATTACCTGAAGAACATGAAAAGCACGTTTGGCGGCGACAACCCCATGAGCTTCAGCAACCGGTTCGCGTCCGCGGAAGCCTTCCTGCCCCTGGCGGCTCGCCTGCTGGCGATGGGTTACTCGCGGCGCGACCTGCAGGCCATCCTGGGCGGCAACTGGTACCGCGTGGCGCGGCAGGTTTGGAAATAGGGCGGGGAATACACGTTACTCAGGCCGGCGGGACGATCGCTTTACTGGTCCGTGATCCCGGACTCTTGTGCGGCGATGCGCTTGGATCGCAGAGCAATCGGCTGCATGGATACCGAAGGTAGAGCAACAAAGGGGCACTTGCGGGGGATGTGCGAGAGCGGCCAGAAGGCCATGCCCAGAATCCAGTCAATGGCAGAATAGTGACCATCCAGTTATCAGCAGTGGTGTATGCATGAAAGAATGGCCCTTTGAACCCCTGCAATTCAGCGGGCTTCCGGAAGAAGAAATGCATCGCCGCGCGCTGGCATTTTATGAGCACATCAAGCAGCGCCGCACGGTGCGCGAGTATTCCGACAAGCCGGTGCCGCGCGACATCATCGAGAACGCCATCCGCGCGGCGGGTACCGCCCCAAGCGGCGCCAATATGCAGCCCTGGCATTTCGTTGCCGTGTCCAATCCGGAAATCAAGACCCGCATTCGTGAGGCGGCAGAAATCGAGGAACGCGAACTCTACAGCCACCGAGCCGGCGATGAGTGGCTGAAAGCGCTCGAGCCGCTCGGCACCAACGAGCACAAGCCCTTCCTCGAAACCGCGCCCTGGCTGATCGCCGTGTTCCTGAAAAAATTCACCATCGGCGCGGATGGCAAACAGCTCAAGAACTATTACACCGCGGAATCCGTAGGCATTGCCTGCGGGTTCCTGCTGGCCGCGCTGCACAACGCCGGGCTCGTCACGCTGACCCACACACCTTCCCCGATGGGTTTCCTTTCTGAAGTGCTGGAACGCCCGAAGCACGAACGCGCCTACATTCTGATCGTCTCCGGCTATCCGGCAGACGATGCCAGGGTTCCCTCGATAACCAAGCGGCCACTGGAGGAAATCGCCACTTTCAAAGATTGATTGCCGGCCGCTATGCAAAAACCCGGTAGCGCCGTAGACTGGCGCCCATGGGAAAACCGGCCGGGCATTCAGTTTGGGTGCGGATCAGCCACTGGCTGGCTGCATTCAGCATCATTGCCATGATGGTCTCGGGTTATGCCATGCTGATGACCAATCCCAACCTGTATTGGGGCGAAGTAGGTAATCCGCTGGTTCCGGCGTTTATCGAATTACCCGTTAGCAGGAACTACCAGCATGGTGGCTGGAGTGAGCCATCAGCGTTCTTTGAGGCCGAAGGCTCGCCCGTCTCCGCAGTACGGGGTTACGAGATCGTCAATCACAACTCCTGGGGCCGCAGCCTGCATTTCCTGGCCGCCTGGATCCTGCTGTTTACCGGCCTTTTCTACCTGTTGCTGGGCATCGTGACGGGGCATATTCGTCGCAGGCTCTGGCCATCAAAAGGCGAATTGACTGCGCCGGCGCTAGCAGCCGATTTTCGCCAACATGCGCGTTTCAAAGTTTCAGCATCGGGTGAGGGCGGTGCTTACGGGCTGCTGCAAAAACTCAGTTATTGCCTGGTCCTGTTCCTGGCGATCCCGCTGCTGGTCCTGACCGGCCTGACGATGTCTCCAGCCGTGACGGCGGCTTACCCGGTTTTGCTGGATATCTTTGGCGGCTACCAGTCTGCCCGCACCCTCCATTTCTTTGCATTTGTGCTGGTGACGCTGTTCCTGCTGGCCCACCTGTTGATGATCGTGCTCACCGGAGCTGGGCGCCAGTTGCGCGGCATGATCCTCGGAAGCCGTGAGAGGGATACCCTAAATGTCGAATAGCCGGCTGCTGACCCGCCGACAGGCCCTGGTAGCCGGACTGGTTTCCGCATCAGCGCTGGTGCTGCCGGGCTGCTCGAATGATTTGCCACCCACCTACGGGCACCTGCTGCGGATGGGTGACAATTTCACCTACCGTGCGCAGCGTCTGCTGCTGCCGACGCAAAACCCCGTGCGGGAATACGCGCGCAGCGAAATTTCTTCCATCCCGGCGATCGGTATGACCGACCCGGGTGATTCGTCGAATCCCCTGTTCGTGGAAGAATTCGGCAGCGTCTACGCGCAACTGCGGCATGGAGGATTTGCCGACTGGCGCCTCAGCATCGAAGGCAGCGTGGCAAAGCCGGGGGTCTATTCGCTGGCTGACCTGCAACGCCTGCCGCGGAAAGCCCAAATTACGCGGCACACCTGCGAAGAGGGCTGGACGGCCATTGCCGAATGGAACGGCGCTCTGCTCAGCGACGTGCTGGCCGCGGTTGGCGTATTGCCCAGCGCACGCTTTGTGAATTTCTCCTCGTACGACGGTTGGGATGACAGCATCGACATGTGGGATGCGCTGCACCCGCAAACCTACCTGGCCTATGGCATGAATGGCCGCGATTTACCAGTGCCGCACGGCGCGCCGGTGCGGCTGCGCGTGGCCACCCAGATGGGCTACAAAAGCATGAAGTTCCTGCGCCGCATCGTCGTCAGCGACACCTTTGTCGACCCGGGCCCCACCGGCCCCATCAAAAACGGCTGGGCGTGGTATACGGGCATCTGAACAAAACCTGAAACGCTTGGCGGGGTAGCCAGGCGGTTTGAGCCGGGGGCAGGCTGGACAGCAGATGGCTGCTATCATGGAACTCGTACTTGGCAACATCCAGGAAGCCGCGCATGATCACCCTGCATCACCTTGAGAACTCCCGATCACAGCGGATTCTGTGGCTGCTTGAAGAGCTGGGTGTCGAGTGCGAAATAAAGCACTACAAGCGAGACAAGAAAACCAGCCTGGCGCCGCCGGAGCTGCTGAAAGTCCACCCGCTGGGCAAGTCCCCGGTGATCACCGACGGTGATGTCACGGTGGCTGAATCGGGTGCCATCATCGAATACCTGGTGGGAAAGTACGACAACGGCCGCCTGCTGCCGGCTGAAGGCACGCCGGAACGGCTGGCTTACACCTACTGGCTGCATTACGCCGAAGGCACGTTCATGCCGCTGATGATCATCTCGCTGATCCTGTCGCGGATCGAATCCGCGCCCGTGCCGTTCTTCCTCAAGCCAGTGACCAAGGGCATCGCCGGAAAAGTCCGCGACAGCTACCTCGACGCCAACGTCAAGCGCAACCTGGATTTCATGGAGGCCACGCTAAAAAAGTCCAAATGGTTTTGTGGTGATGCCATGACGGCGGCCGACATCCAGATGAGCTTTCCGCTGGAAGCTGCTTCGGTTCGCACTGATCTGACGGCCAACTACCCGAAGCTGGCTGCCTGCCTGAAGCGCATGCATGCCACCAGCACATACAAGGCGGCGCTGGAAAAGGGCGGACCCTATGCTTTGATGGGCGGGTAGGGACGGCCGGCTTGATCGTTGAAGCAGGATG
>CBFGWJ010000193.1:0-5019 GCA_965652335.1 uncultured Gammaproteobacteria bacterium
CCGGTTGCTTGAACCTCCCTGTTGCATCCAGGTTGCTCGCAAAAGGCCGGTTCAGAGCGCCGGGAATATGCCCTGCCTTGCTGTCCAGCGGTTCGGTTTCACCACTGTAACGCTCCGGCGCGCGTGCATCGATCAGTGTCAGCCGAGTGCCTGCGGCAAGAATTTCGCTTGCCTCAATCGTCATGCTGTCGTTTTCGCGAAGGTCGGGCGTCGCGCCTGGCATCACCCTGGAGAGACCAAGTTCCATTGGCAAACCAGCGTTCCGCCACTCAGCCAGGCCACCATCGAGCAAGGCGCAGTCCAGGCCGAAAAACCGCATCAGCCACCACATCCGCGCGGCAAACGCGCCGTTACCGGCGTCATAGGCAATGACCCGCTTGTCACTGGCCCAGCCAAGGCTGGCGAGAAACGCAGCGAACACGTCCTTGTCCGGCAATGGATGGCGGCCACTTTGGGGTGTTATTTCCGAAGCGAGGTGTTCATCAAGATGCGCGTAGACGGCGCCGGGAATATGGCCCAATTCGAAATCCTGCCTGCTTTGCTCCGACCGGGCCAGGTCAAAACGGCAATCCACCAGCACGCAACGGCCCTGCGCGAGGAGTTGCTGCAACTGCTCGACGGAGACAAGTATTTCAGACATGCTTTGCATCCTGATAACGTATTGCCAGGTTCAGCAGTATGGCGGCAGTGGCGCCCCAGACCGTATAGCGCCCATATTGCAGGTACCAGATGGGGTACTTGAAGCCAACGCGCTCGATGGGGCGGTTTTCGTAGTGTTCCAGGTTCGTCGCATAGTCCATGGGAATGGTAAAAACCTCCGCCACTTCGCTGGCATCAGGCACCCATATGACCGGTGTACTGACCAGTGCCACCACCGGCAGCACGCGATAATCCGAAATGGTATCCAGGCGGTCAAGAAAACCCAATGGTGTGGCCTTTTCCGAGGGCAGGCCGATTTCCTCATGGGCCTCCCGCAATGCAGTGTGAACTGCAGACGGGTCACCCGCCTCAGCGGCACCACCCGGGAAACTGACCTGGCCGGCATGTTGCGGCAAATGGTCCGCTCGCCTGGTCAGAACAATTTCCGGTTGTTCGAGATCCAGCAATGGAACCAGCACGGCAGCGGTGCGGCGTGGGCGGTACCTGTCCAGGCCCGGCGGACGGTAACCCCTGACTTCCAACTGTCCAACTCCAGATCCCAGTGGCGAAACCGCCGCCTTGAGCCGGCTTTGCCAGCACATGGCCGCCGAAATCCGGGCTTGCGTCATTTCGCGAACAGCACTTCCAGGCGCCGCGGCAATTCAGCCATGACCAGCCTGCGTTGCTGGCTGTTCAGGTCAGGCCAGGCTCCAATTTCCGCGGAAGTGCGCAAACAGCCGATGCAGATGTCACCGGGGCCGAGAGTACACACGCCAATACATGGCGAGGCAATCGCATCAGCGGAGTTGATGCCTGCCGTTGTTGATTGTGTTGGACTCACCGGTTTTCCTGATGGTGTTGGAACAAACCGGGGCTGCCGAACGGCAGCCCCTGGTGAAACTCTTACTGCTTGACGATTTCAACCAGTTTCAGGTCAAACGTCAGTGCTTCATTCGGGCCTACGGGCGGATTGCCGCGTGCGCCAAAACCCAGTTCAGGCGGAACGAAAACCTGCCAGGTGGCTCCGGTTTTCATCAGTGGCAATACTTCCTGCCAACCGCGCAGCACTGCATTCACGGTGAATTCTTCCGGTACGCCACGGGCAAATGAGCTGTCGAACTCGAGGCCATTGATCTTGCTGCCGCGATAATGAACCTTCACGGTACTATCCATGCCAGGGCGGGCTCCATCACCTTCATCAATAATGCGGTATTGCACGCCGCTGGGCAGGGTGACAACCCCGTTCTTCTTGGCATTGGCCGCCAGGAATTCAGCACTGGCTTTCTGGTTTTCATCGGCCAGTTTCTGGAATGCTTCTGCCTGTTCCTGGCGAACACGTTGCTGCAATGCAGTGAGCACGGCGGTCATTTCTTCCTTGCTGACCTGCGGGTCGCGGCCGGCACCGGAATCGCGAATGGCGGCGATCACGCTCTCAACATCGAATTCAGCACCACGGCGCGCGATGTCTTCGCCAATATCCCAGCCCACGGCGTAGCTGAGCTTGCCCTTTTCGGACGTGACGTCCTGGGCCATTGCGGGAGCAGTGGCAAACAGGGCAATAATAACGAGGGGTGCGAATCTGAATCGCATCGATTTTTCCTCCAGGTAAAAAACTGAAATCCGGCCAGGCCAGAATTTAAATTGCGGGCTGCCGGCGCGTCAAAAGACGCCCATTCTACAGCAGCAAGCATACACTTGCCACGCCGCGCCAGCGGCTGCATAAAACCATGCGGGCGCGGATCCGTGAGCGTAACTTGTAGGGTATTGACCGGGTTTGGTACTGCAAAGTTTCCGCCATCATTTGGCGCGATCAACCAACTGGCCGGAAATGACACGCCTACGTCCTTCACGTGGTTTGAATTTAACTCTCATAATTCAATAACTTGCAGTTTCAGCAAGAAGTGGCACGAACCCTGCATTACCCAGTGCGTAATTTCACTATTTCAGGAGTCATGGACATGGGGATATTTTCGCGATTCAGCGACATCGTCAACGCCAATATCAACGCAGTGCTGGAAAAGGCGGAAGATCCGGAAAAGATCATTCGCCTGATGATCCAGGAGATGGAAGACACCCTGGTGGAGATTCGCTCGGCCGCCGCACGCTGTATCGCCGACAGCAAGGAAAACCGCCGGCATATCGAATTCATTGAACGGGAGATCAGCGAGTGGGACCGACGTGCCGAACTGGCCTTGCGCCGGGAGCGCGAAGACCTGGCGCGTGCAGCCCTGTCCGAAAAGCAGGCACTTACTGATCAGGTCACCCGTTTGCAGCATGAAGGCGATGTGCTTGATGGCCAGCTGGAAAAATTCAATGCCGACATCACGCAGCTGCAGAGCAAACTGAATGATGCCAAGGTGCGCCAGCGCAGCATCCTGGTCCGGCATAAGACAGCAACCTCGCAACTGGCGGCCCGCAAGCACATTCACAACGACAGGATTGACGAGATGCTGTATCGCTTTGAAAGCGCCGAGCGGCGCATCGACCGGGTCGAGTCGGAAGCGGAAGCTCGTGCCATGGGCCACAATCGCACTCTGGCCGACGAAATTGCCGGCCTCGAAGACAATGACCTGGTAGAAGCGGAGCTGGAAAAACTGAAGTCACGGTTGAGCGCCGGCGGCAAGGAGAACAACGATGTCTGATGTGATACCTGTCCTGCTGCTGACGGTATGTTTTCCTCTGTGGATCATTTTTCACTACATCACGAAGTGGAAAACCTCCAAGGGCCTGTCTACTGAAGATGAGAAAATGCTGAAAGAGATCTGGGACTCAACCAACCGCATGGAAGACCGCATCAAGACACTGGAGCGTATCCTGGACGTTGAAGCCCCCAACTGGAGAAGCCGGGCATGAACCAGTTTTACAAAACTGACAATCCTCACCGGCTGTACCGTGACAAGCAGAATGGCATGATCGCCGGGGTCTGTGCCGGGCTGGCAGACTACTTTGATTTCAATCGCAAAGGCTTGCGGATTGCTGTGGTGCTGATGGCCCTGTTTCCGCCGTTTTTTCCGTTTGTGGTCATCACCTACCTGGCGCTGGCCATCATTTTGCCGGCCAAACCTGCCGAGCTGTACAAGAACGAAGAACAGGCGGATTTCTGGCGTGGCGTAACCAATGCTCCTTCGGATGTATTTGGCGCAGTGCGTCACCGGTTCCGTGAATTGAACCTGCGCCTGGAAAAGATGGAAGCCTATGTTACTTCGCGTGAATTTGAGATTGACCGCGAACTGGGACGGGAAAGGAAACCGCGAGGCACTTCAGAGGCTACGCCGTAATTTCAGAGAGATTGCGACCAAACCAGTCGTCAATAAAAACCCGCCAGAATTGACCAACTTTTCGCTGGCTGGCAAGTCATTCATAGCAAGATGAACAAAATGGGCAAACAACGCCGGAGTCTTCGGCCAAAACAGATCGCGGAGAAAAACATGAACTACCAGATCGAACAATCAACTGCTTCGGCGTGTCTGAAAGCGCCGCTGCAGGCAAGCCAGTCAACACCAATGTACTCTTCTCCCTGGCTGGCACTGTATTTCCACCTCAAGGCCAATCTCAACCAGAGCTCCGCTTCCTGAGCCGGAGCTCCAGGCCCGGAGTGTGGGATCCGGAGCCTGAAGAAAACGCTTATTTGACCCTGCCGTAAATATCCTCGTAACGAACAATATCGTCTTCGCCGAAATAATTCCCGGTCTGCACTTCGATCAGGTGCACGTCTTCCTTGCCCGGGTTCTCCAGCCGGTGCTGGGTATTGACCGGAATGTAGGTGGATTCGTTGGCCCGCAACAGGAATTCCCGATCACCCAGCCTGACCTTGGCGGTGCCGCTAATCACTGTCCAGTGTTCCGAGCGCTGGTGATGCAATTGCAGTGACAGCACCTGCCCCGGCTTCACCACCAGCCGCTTCACTTTGCAGTCTTCAGCGTCTTCAAGAATGGAATAGCTACCCCAGGGCCGGTGAACCGTCTGGTGATAAACGGCAGACTCATCCTCCAGGCTGGTTAACTGGCTGACCACCGCCTTCACGTCCTGGGCGTGTTCCCGGTCTGCAACCAGAACGGCATCGCCGGTATCCACGATCACCAGGTTATGTACACCGACCGCGGCGACCAGGCGCTTGCCGCCCTGTACGAAGCAGTTGCGGCTGTCCACCATGACCACTTTACCCTGGATACGGTTGCCCGCTTCATCTGAATCATACAGCTCCGATATGGCTTTCCAGGAACCAATATCACTCCAGCCGATATCGGCGCTGACCACAGCGGTATTGCCGGCTTTTTCCATGACTGCGTAATCGATGGAAATTCCGGGACATTGTTCAAACAATACCTGCGGAATCTCCAGTGGTTGCTTCGAGCTATCCATGGCTTGCCAACAATTCAA
>CBFGWJ010000194.1:0-4993 GCA_965652335.1 uncultured Gammaproteobacteria bacterium
TGATTGCGGTGATGTTGTCGGCGCAGGCTACCGACGTCAGCGTCAACAAGGCCACCAAAGGCCTGTTCAAGGCTGCTCCCACACCGGCAAAAATGCTGCGGCTGGGGGTTGAAGGCGTGAAGCAGCACATTCGTACGATCGGGCTGTTCAACACCAAGGCGGCCAATGTGATCAAGACCTGCGCCATTCTGCAGGAACACTGCGGTGGTGAAGTGCCGGCGGATCGCGAGGCTTTGGAACAGCTTCCTGGCGTGGGCCGAAAAACCGCGAATGTGGTGCTCAATACGGCCTTCGGCGAACCCACCATTGCGGTCGACACCCACATCTTCCGTGTGGCCAACCGCACCGGCCTGGCCCCTGGCAAAACGCCCTTGCAGGTGGAACTGAAACTGTTGAAAGTGGTGCCCGAGGAATTCCTGCAACACGCCCATCACTGGCTGATCCTGCACGGGCGCTACACCTGCAAAGCACGGAAACCCGCCTGCCCGGAGTGCATCGTTCGCGATCTTTGCGCATACAAGCACAAGACAAAAGCGTAAACATTCCTCGTCCTGGCTCGGCAAACACTCAGCCGAACGTGGCGCGGCAACAAATTGCAGCAGCGTGAAATAATTTGTGGCGGTCACCGGTCTCATGGCCCGAAACCTGGCTTTCATTGGAAATTCACGCATCCACTGCTAGGCTTCATGTACAGGTTTCGGGTCATATCCGCCTAACGTTGGCTATGTGACCTGTGACTTTGTTGGGTGTTCGCGGCAGTCATTCGCGACTGCGGGGCGCCCATGTTCCGGGCAACAAGCCCTGACCCAACCACTTGTGGAGGATTTAAATGTCTGACAAGAACTCAACTCTCAAACCCCTTGCCGCTGCCATCGGTGTAGCGTTTGTTTCCACCATGGCGTTCTCCGGCACCGTGATGGCTGACGAAAACCCGTTTGCAATGGCAGACCTCGACAGCGGCTACATGCTGGCTGGCGATGAAAAAGGTGAGGAAGGCAAATGCGGTGAAGGCAAGTGCGGTGAGGACAAAGGCGAAGAAGGCAAATGTGGTGAAGGTAAGTGTGGTGAAGGCAAGTGTGGTGAGGATAAAGGTGAAGAAGGCAAGTGTGGTGAAGGCAAGTGCGGTGAAGACAAGGGCGAGGAAGGCAGCTGCGGCGAGGATCAATGATCCCGGTCAGCCTGAGCCAAACTTGACTCCAATGCTTCGGCCAGGCAATGCAAGCCGGCATTCATGGTTTTCCTTCAAGCATGCAGACCGTAAACTCAGTTTCACGTTTTGCCATTGAAGGCGCCGGCCTGGGACTGCGGCGGGCCCTGTTGGGTCCGCTACAGTCTGCTGATCTTGCCACGGTCGATTTCATGGAAGTCGCACCGGAAAACTGGATCGGGGTTGGCGGCAAATTCGGCCGCCAGTTCCGCAGCTTTACCGAACGCAAACCGTTTACCTGTCACGGGCTTTCGCTGTCACTGGGAGGCCCCGGCCCACTGGACGAAACATTCCTGCGCAAACTGAAGCTGTTCCTCGACGATCACAACATTGCCTGCTACAGCGAACACCTGAGCTACTGCAGCGATGACGGTCATCTGTATGACCTGATGCCCATCCCCTTTACCGATGAGGCGGTGCAGTACGTGGCCGCGCGCATACGTCGCGTGCAGGACGTGCTGGAACGTCGCATCGCGATTGAAAATGTCAGCTACTACGCCGCCCCCGGCGCCGAGCTGAGCGAACTTGAATTCATCAACGCGGTGCTGCACGAGGCCGACTGCGACCTGCTGCTGGATGTCAACAACATCTACGTCAACAGCGTCAATCACCGCTACAACGCCGAGGACTTCCTGCTGGGCCTTCCCGGTGAGCGTATCGCCTACGGACATGTCGCCGGTCACTTCAATGAAGCCGAAGACCTGATCGTTGACACTCATTCCGCCGAAGTCATTCCTCCGGTTTGGGATTTGCTGCAGCTGGCTTACCGGCATTTCGGCGTGTTCCCCACCCTGCTGGAACGTGATTTCAAGTTCCCGCCGGTGGAAGAACTGCTGCAGGAAGTCGGCCGCATCTCGAACCTGCAGCAACAATGCCGGCAGCAGGAAACGCTGAATGAACAGCGCAAACAGGCCTGAAGCGGCCGTCGGCCTGCGCGAGCAGCAAATGGCGTTTGCGGCGCATATCCGCAATCCCGGGAAATCACCGGCGCCCGCCGGGATTGAAGACCGTCGCATGCGAATTTATCGCGACCTGTTTTTCAACAACATCAGCAAATACCTGGCCGGTAATTTCCCGGTGCTGCGGAAGATCTACAGCGACGAGGACTGGCAACGGCTGGCGCGTGAATTCTATGACGAACACCGCGCGCATACGCCGCTGTTCCCGGAAATTCCCAAGGAGTTCCTCCGTTATGTGCAGGAGCAGCGCGTGGGGCGTACCGAAGACCCGCCCTTCCTGCTGGAACTGGCGCATTACGAATGGGTGGAACTGGCACTGTCGCTGGACACACACGAATTCGACGCCCTGCAATGCGACCCGCAGGGCGACCTGATGCGTGGTATTCCGCTGCTGTCACCACTGGCCTGGCCGCTGGCATACCGCTTCCCGGTGCACCGCATCAGCCCGGATTTCCAGCCGCAGGCCGCGCCCGAACAGCCCACCAGGCTGCTGGTGTATCGCAACCGTGTCTACCAGGTGAAGTTCATGGAGATCAATCCGGTCACCTGGCTGCTGCTGGAAAAACTGCAGAACGGCGAACACACCGGGCAGGAAATACTGCGTTCAGTGGCTGAGTCCATAGGGCGCGCCGAAGACAGCGCCGTTCTGGAGCACGGACAACGCATCCTGCACGACCTGCTGCAACGTGATGTGATACCAGGCACCAGGACCTGAAGCCCCAAGAAAACACATACGCGCATTACGACGGAGAGCAACCATGCTGGATTCATACGATGCGCTGGCCGCACGCCTGAAAGCCACCGGAGACTACTTCTGGCCATTGGCTCTGCGCCTGGTCCTGGCGTGGGAATTCTGGGAGTCGGGCGTCACCAAGCTGCGCGGCAGCAACTGGTTCGCCGATATCCCCTGGGCCGACTGGCAAAAGGGGTTTCCCTGGCCCTTCAACACGTTGCCGGTTGAGCTCAACTGGCTGGCGGCCACCTGGGGTGAGCTGGTGTTTGCTCTGCTGTTGCTGTTCGGACTGTTCACCCGATTCGCGGCGATTTCGCTGGTGGTGATCACGGCCGTGGCAGCAGCAGCCGTGCATTGGCCGGCGCAATGGTCCAGCCTTGCCGAGCTGTGGCAGGGCTATGCCATTACTTCAAAAGGCGGCCATGGCAATTTCAAGCTGGCTCTGCTGTTCATCATCATGTTGCTGCCACTGGTGTTTCATGGCGGCGGCAAACTCAGCCTGGACTACCTGCTGCTGAAAATCAGCGGGCGGGACGCGGGCGCCAATGACCGCATCGGCGATGCGCTGGCCCTGGCCCTGGGCCTGCTGGTGCTCGGCGTCGCCACCGTGTTCCTGGAACCCACCTGGGGATTCACGCTTCTGGGGCTGGGCGTGGTATGCGCCGTCATTCCCAGACTGTTACGCTGAAGCGCCCCGGTTCAGGGCGTTGCTAGCTGCGGTTTCGGCGCGGCATTGAACGGTAACGGCAGCGGGCTCAGTTCATAGCCCGCTTCGCGGAGCAGCGCGATCAACCCCTGTGGCCCGCCCAGGTGCAAAGCACCGACTGCAATGAACACCTGGTGCTCCGCCAGTTGCAGCAATGCCGATTCCGCCATTTGCCGGTTGCGCGCATCAATGCCCAGGTCCGTGAAGTAGTCCCGGATTTCTCCGTCCAGCACGGCAAACTGTTCGTTGGACAAATCATCCAGCGCCTGCAACTCGTTGCGCAGGTATACCTGCACCATCTCCTCGTGGATTTCATCCACCCGCTGGTAATCATCCAGGGCGTGGTCCAACAGCTTCAGCTGGAAGTCCAGCGGCATTTGCTCCAGGAACTGCAGCTGCTGCTCCAGGGTTTCCAGGCCGACCACTTCCATCCCGCTGCCGGCTGCGCGGAGTGACAACGACAGGTCCATGAAAAAACCGGTCTTAGGCGCGGGTACGCTGAGCGTCATCATCACCGCCCAGACTTTCATGCGGGCTTTCCAGTCCTGCGGCACCTGGTAGCCGCTGAGCGCGCTCATGGCGCGGTCGAATCGTTCTTGCCCAAGCAGTTCGAGCAGGCGCCCAGTGTTCTCGTAATGCATGTATTCAGTGAGCTTTTTCAGCGTGGGCAGGTCGGGCACCATTTCCATGGCGAATACATCGCAGCTTTTGAGTTCTCCGATGAATTCCTCGCTGAAATCCAGCACCCGCGGATCTTCGCTGTGGATGGTTCCGAGCAGGTAGCCGGCTGGCCGGCCTTCCTGGCTGATCCGCCAGTAGATTCCCTGCTCTTCCCCCTGCTCTTCCTTTGCCGCTGCCGTGGCAAGCTGAGGCAGCAGCAGGCAGCAGGCAATCCACACCAGCATTGTTGCCGGCCATAGGGAGTTCATCCGGTTGCAAGGCTCATCCATTGCTGTTACGTGCGGTTTGCTGGGGGGCTTCATGGCAATTCCTTTTTCAATCACGTATCCTCGCGCCTTGGTTTTACATATGGCTTCTGCCGAGATTTCCTCAAGACTCCCTAATTATGCCGCGCATTGCAGATCGATTCAGAGGCTTTTTACCCGTGGTGGTGGATGTCGAAACGGGCGGCTTCAACTCCAAGACCGATGCGCTGCTGGAAATTGCCGCCAGCATCATCCGCATGGATGACTTCGGACGCCTGTTTATCGCTGAAACCCTGTGCGAACACGTCGAACCGTTTCCAGGGGCCAACATCGAGCCCAAGTCGCTGGAAATCACCGGCATCCGGCTGGACAGCCCGCTGCGCGGGGCCCTGCCGGAAAAGGAAGCCCTGCGGCGCATTTTCCAGCCGATCCGCAAAGAAATGAAAGCCACCGACTGCCAGC
>CBFGWJ010000195.1:0-4982 GCA_965652335.1 uncultured Gammaproteobacteria bacterium
CGCTGGCTTTTCTGGGCTACTTGATCTGGCTGGAATGGCAGAAGGATTACGCGCCTGCGCCAACTCCGGCTGCAACGGTTCAACAGCAGGAGCCGGCGGCGGGTGCCGGCGATGTACCAGCAGCCGACCCGGGCGTTGCTCCGGCCATGGATGCGGCCGACCTGCCCGAGATGACCGCGCAGCAGGCCGGTTCGGAACCCCACCAGGACAAGGCCACTCCAGCCATGCACGCGCCCAGCCAGGTGGTTCGGGTCAGAACCGATGTGCTGGAAGTCGAGATTGATACGGTGGGTGGCACGGTGGTTAAAGCCCTGCTGCTGGATTATCCGATTGACCTCGAAAAGCCCGAGGCGAAAGTGCAGTTGTTGCATCGCGAGGGAATCAACCCCTTCATCGCGCAGTCCGGCCTGCTTTCAGCCCAGGATGCGCCGAATCACACCAGCGAATACCGGGCCGACAGCTTTGAGTACATCCTGGAGGAGGGGCAGGACGAAATCAGTGTTCCCCTTTCCTGGCAGTCTTCAACCGGTGTGCGGGTAACCAAGACCTTTGTGTTCCGCCGCGGTGATTACGCCATTGATGTTTTGCACCGGCTGGACAACCAGAGCGGCAGCGACTGGTCCGGCAGCCGCTACGACCAGTTGCAGCGGTCTGTCGCGCCGGAAGAAATGGAGAGCAGTTTCACCAACCCCGGCTCATACTCATTCACCGGCATAGCCTTTTACAGCCCGGCCGACAAGTTTGAAAAGCTGGCGTTTGATGACGTGAACGAAGAACCCTTCAACAAGACCTTTGCCGGCGGTTGGCTGGCCATGATCCAGCATTATTTCTTCGCGGCCTGGATTCCACCGGGAGATGAAAGCAACGTGTATTCAACCAAAGAGATCAGTGCCCAGGGACAGCCGCGTTACCTGGTGCGCAATGTGTCACCGGCCTATCCCGTGCCGGCCGGCCAGCAACATACCTTTGCCAGCAGGCTCTATCTGGGGCCGAAGCTGCAGGAAGAGCTCGAAGCCGTGGCCCCCGGGCTTGAGTTCACGGTGAACTACGGCATATTCACGGTTTTCTCCAAGCCGCTGTTCTGGTTGCTGTCGCACATTCACAGCCTGGTGGGTAACTGGGGCTGGTCCATCGTGCTCCTCACCATCCTGATCAAGGCAGCCTTCTTCAAGCTGACCGAAGCTCAATACCGTTCAATGGCACGCATGCGCAAATTGCAGCCACGCATCGAGCAGCTGAAAGAACGCTATGGCGATGATCGCCAACGCATGAGCCAGGCCATGATGGAGATGTACAAGACGGAAAAGGTCAATCCATTGGGCGGGTGCCTGCCCATCCTGGTACAGATTCCCATCTTCATTGCCCTTTACTGGGTTTTGCTGGAGTCGGTCGAGTTGCGCCAGGCGCCATTCATCCTCTGGATTGACAACCTCTCGGTACGCGACCCTTACTTCATACTGCCCGCGCTCAATGCAATCTTCATGATCTGGACGCAGAAGCTGACTCCCATGGCAGGCATGGATCCGCTGCAGCGCAAGATGATGAGCATGATGCCGGTGATTTTTGCCGTGATGTTCGCCTTCTTCCCGGCCGGGCTGGTGCTTTACTGGGCCACCAACGCAGGCTTGTCCCTGGCGCAACAGGTCTATATCACGCGCAAGATTGAGGCGGGTACTGACAAGAAATAGCAACCATTGCCGCGTAAGCTCGCCCGGTTGACCACAAACCTTGCCCGGCAAGCGCCGGGTGCGAGAAGATCACACTCCGGCGACAGCCTGATCGGCCTCAATGACGCAAACCTCCAGCATGAATATCGACACCATCTGTGCCGTGGCCACGCCACCTGGCGTGGGTGGCGTTGGCATCGTACGGATCAGCGGGCCTGCATCCGCCGACGTTGCGCGCAAGCTTGCCGGCAGGCTGCCGCCACCCCGCCATGCCGCCTTCGTGAGTTTCACTGACCGGTCCGGCAACTGCATTGACCGGGGCTTGCTGCTGTACTTTCCCGCACCTGCTTCGTTCACGGGTGAAGATGTGGTCGAATTGCAGGCCCATGGCGGCACTCATGTGATGAACATGCTGATGCGCCGCGTGCTGGAGTTGGGCGCTAGAGCCGCGCGGCCAGGCGAGTTTTCCGAACGTGCATTCTTGAATGACAAGCTGGACCTGGCCCAGGCAGAAGCCATTGCCGACCTGGTTGAGTCCGGAACCGAGGCTGCGGCCAGGGCGGCGCAACGATCGCTATCCGGCGAGTTTTCAGCCAGGGTCAATGAACTCCAGGACAAGCTCACCAGCCTGCGTGTACATGTTGAAGCCGCCATCGATTTTCCCGACGAGGAAATTGATTTCCTTGCCGATGGCGAAGTACGCCAGCGCCTCGAAGCGAATATCGAAGCGGTGCACGCCTTGCTGGCGGCCACGCGCCAGGGACAGATTCTGCGCGATGGAATTTCCATGGCCATCATCGGCCGGCCGAACGCCGGCAAGTCCAGCCTGCTCAATGCGCTATCCGGGCAGGACCGCGCCATAGTCACGGAAATACCCGGCACCACCCGTGATGTATTGCGCGAATCGATTGAAATCGATGGGTTCCCGGTGCACCTGGTGGACACTGCCGGTATTCGCAACACCAACGACCCGATCGAAGCCGAGGGCGTGCGCCGGGCGCGTGAAGCCCTGGCTTCGGCTGACCTGGTGCTGCTGGTGGTGGACCAACTGGGTGACATCAAACAGCAGCTGGCCCTGCTGGAGGAGCTTCCTGACCGGCGGCGCGTGATCGTGGTTTTCAACAAGGAAGACCTGCAGATGGCGGACTGGGATGAAGCGGCCTTGCGCGCCCAGGTGGACGCCACCAGCCTCAGCCTCTCTGCCAAGACGGGCCTGGGGCTGCAGAAACTGCGCACCACGGTTCGCAACATGGCAGGCGCAACCGGGCAATCCGAGGGGCTGTTTTCCGCCCGGCAAAGGCACGTCGACGCCCTGCGACGGGCGGCCGAACACCTGGAGCAGGGCCGCGAGCAGCTGTTACAGCATGCTGCGGCGGAAATACTCGCGGAAGAATTACGCCTGGCTCAGAGGTCTTTGTCGGAAATTACCGGGGATGTCCTGCCGGACGACCTGCTGGGGGTGATTTTCTCCAGTTTCTGCATCGGCAAGTAGCAAACGCGCCAGGGACTATTCACCCGCCGCTGGTTCTTCCACCGCCTCGAGTTTGCGGGCATCTTCCAGGCCACCGATGTTCTCCACTTGCCGGTAGCCCAGTTCCCGAAGGTCGTCCATCGCGATACCGGCGCGCCTGCCGCTGCGACAATACAGATAGATCGGCTGGTTCTTGTCGAGTTCGAGCCGGGTGATTCCCGAGGCAATCCGTTCGTGTGGAATATTGATGGCGCCTGGTACGTGGCCGGCGGCAAATTCTTCCGCGGTTCTCACGTCGATCCACACTCCACCAGAAGCCAGCGCAACCTGGCTGGAGCCCAGCAGCAAACTGAAAATAATGGCAAAGCGGTCCGCTTTCACGGGGTTTCCTCCTTCAGTTCATCCGGCCGGCAGCTCAGACAGGCAGGTTGCCAAGCCGTTCAATCACATTTGCGCAGCAGAAAGCGATAGTCACCCTCCTTATCCTGCATTTCGATCAACTCGTTGCCACTGATACGGCAATAGGCCTGGAAATCGAGCACCGAACCGGGATCAGTGGCCAGCACGCGCAAGGTCTGTCCGGTGCGCATTTGAGCAAGCGCCTTGCGCGTGCGAATGATAGGCTCCGGGCAGTTGAGCATGCGCGCGTCCAGGGTTTGATCAGCCATCGGCAATTGTTTCATGGTCAGCCAGCAACTTTCTGCGAGGATTTTAAAGGATTTCACAAACAGCGGTTTCGGAATTGCCGCCGGTCTTTGCTAGACTGGGCGTTTCCCCGGCCCGCTCGAATCGGGTCCCAATTCAGTCTTTGACAGGCCCCGGCAGGCCTGGACTCCGGCAATTGGACCAAACCCGGGCCAGGTAACCGAGGCCCCATAACCAGGAACCAAGGAATAAATGATGTCAAACACAGCGAACACCCCACTGCAACTGAACAACCCCGGTTTGTTGCGTGACCTGGCCTACATCAATGGAGAGTGGGTTGCCGCTGACGATTCATCGCAGTTCGACGTCACCAACCCGGCCGACGGCTCGGTGTTGGTAACGGTGGCGAATCTCGGAGTGGCTGAAACCCGCCGGGCCATCGAAGCCGCCAACGAGGCCTGGCCGAAATGGCGGGCGCTCACCGCCAAGCAACGTTCAGCCATCCTGCGGCGCTGGTTTGACCTGATGTTGCAGCACAAGGATGACCTCGCCGCCATCATGACCGCTGAACAGGGCAAACCCCTGTCTGAATCGGGTGGTGAAGTGCTGTACGGGGCTTCGTTCATCGAGTGGTTCGCGGAGGAAGGCAAACGCATTTACGGCGATGTGATTCCAACCCACTCGACCGACCGGCGTATCCTGGTGGTCAAACAGCCGGTGGGTGTAGTGGCTGCCATTACGCCCTGGAACTTCCCCAATGCCATGATTACGCGCAAGGCCGGCCCGGCGCTGGCGGCGGGTTGCACCATCGTCATCAAGCCCGCCTCGGAAACGCCGTTGTCCGCCCTGGCCCTGGCTGTGCTGGCGGAAGAAGCGGGCATTCCGCCGGGCGTGTTCAATATTGTCACCACCACGCACTCCGCCGCTACTGGCAAGGAGCTGACCGAAAATCCGCTGGTGCGGAAGTTTTCCTTTACCGGCTCGACTGCTATCGGCAAGCTGCTGATCCGCCAGTGCGCCAGCACCGTGAAGCGCGTTTCCATGGAGCTGGGCGGCAACGCGCCGTTTATCGTCTTTGATGATGCCAATATCGATGCGGCGGTTCAGGGCGCGATCATTTCCAAGTACCGCAATGCCGGGCAAACCTGTGTCTGCGCCAACCGGATCTACGTCCAGGAAGCGGTTTACGAGGAGTTTGT
>CBFGWJ010000196.1:0-4968 GCA_965652335.1 uncultured Gammaproteobacteria bacterium
GTGAGCCCGGGGCGAGGCCGGCAAAGGCCGTAAAACGATCTATAGTTACGATCATTCGGCCTGCTTTTGCCGTTGACTCGCTGCCCGTCAGCCGGTAGGTTTAGCATCTCTCATTCACGGCCGCTTGGTTCAATTTTGTTAATGCTAAGTGGCTATTGTTAATGGTAAGCGACGGCCAAAGTCGAGCAATCGAGCGGCCGCGCAAAACCGAAGGAAAACCAGCCTTGACTCAAACCGAACATTCCACGCCAACCACTGATGCACCACAGCTGACCATTACCGCCGAGGCACCGGGCCAGGATGAAATCCTCACGCCCGAGGCACTGGGGTTCCTGGCGCAAATGGCGGCCCGTTTCACCCCGGAGCGCAACCGGCTGCTGGACGAACGTGACAAACGCCAGGCAGCCATCGACGCGGGGCAGCTTCCCGATTTCCTGAAAGAAACCGAATCGCTGCGTGACGGCGACTGGAAAGTGGCCGAATTGCCGCCCGAAGCACTGGACCGCCGCACCGAGATTACCGGCCCGGTGAGCCGCAAAATGGTGATCAACGCGCTGAATTCCGGCGCACAGGTGTTCATGGCCGATTTTGAAGACGCCAATGCACCCACCTGGGACAACTGCATCGAAGGTCAGGTCAACCTGCGCGATGCCGTGAATGGCAGCATCGAATTCGATGGCGGCAATGGCAAGGTTTACCGCCTGAACGAAAAACACGCACTGCTGATGGTGCGGCCGCGCGGCTGGCACCTGGACGAGAAACACGTGCTGCAGGATGGCAAGCCGATCCCCGGCGCATTCTTCGATTTCGGCCTGTTCCTGTTCCACAACCATGCAGCGCTGGCGGCCAAAGGCGTGCACCCGTTCTTCTACCTGCCCAAGATGGAGCATTACCTCGAAGCGCGGTTGTGGAACGATGTGATCAGCTGGGCCGAGGAGCAGCTCGGTTTGCAGAACGGCACGGCCAAGGCCACGGTGCTGATCGAAACCCTGCCGGCCGCGTTCCAGATGGATGAAATCCTCTTTGAGTTGCGTTGCCGGATCCAGGGCCTGAACTGCGGCCGCTGGGACTATATCTTCAGCTACATCAAAACCCTGCGTAAGCAGCCCGACTACCTGCTGCCGGATCGCTCGCAGATCACCATGGACAAGGGTTTCCTCAATGCCTATTCATTGCTGCTGATCAAAACCTGTCACCGGCGTGGCGCCATGGCCATGGGCGGCATGGCGGCGCAGATTCCGATCAAGGGTGATGATGCCGCCAATGAAGCGGCGCTGGCCAAGGTGCGGGCTGACAAAAAGCGCGAAGCAACGGCCGGCCACGATGGCACCTGGGTGGCGCATCCCGGGCTGGAAGCCATTGCCCGGGCCGAGTTCGATGCGGTGATGAAAACCGCCAACCAGCGCGACCGCCTGCGTGAGGATGTGAACATTACCGCCGAGGACCTGCTCAAGCCGGTGAGTGGCACCATCACTGAAGAAGGTTTCACTTCGAATATCCGCGTGGCGCTGTTGTATCTCGCCGCCTGGCTGGGCGGCAACGGCTGCGTGCCCATCGACAACCTGATGGAAGACGCCGCGACAGCGGAAATTTCACGGGCGCAATTGTGGCAGTGGATCAGACACCCCGAAGCAAAACTGCAGGACGGCAGGGAAATAGACGCTTCCAACTACCGCTCCACCCGCACGCACGTGCTCGAAGGATTGTCCGAAAAGGTAAAAGGGGACGAACGCCGCAACTTGCAGACCGCCGCGAAACTGCTGGACGACCTGGTGCTGGATGACGATTTCGCCGCATTCCTGACGCTGGAAGCTTACAACCAGTTAGCCTGATCGACTTACCGCTCATTAATAAGGAGCGCCGGGTTCAACCGGCGCTCTTCGAAATTGTTGCTCAGTCTTTGCCCCTTTCGGAAACCTCGAGCGCCGATGAGCAGGTGTAATCAAAGCAAGTCCTTTATCCGGTAGTAGAGCATTCCCAGCGCGATCATCTGGTTGCCGGCGAGATTGCCGAACGGCACCCGTATCTGCGGCATTTTGGCAAACAGGTCGAAATTTTCCATCGTGCCGCCGATGGCATCGGCAATCACTTCACCCATGATGTGGGTGGCATTGACGCCGTGGCCCGAGTAGCCTTGTACGTAATAGATATTGTTGTCGATGCGGCCCACCATGGGGATGCGCCGGATCACGATACCGATGCTGCAACCCCACTCATAATCGATTCGCGCATCCCTGAGTTGCGGGTAGATCTTCAGCATGCGCGGCTGGATAGCCGCCGTGATGCTGGCAGGAACCCTGCCGGAGTAATTGCAGCGCCCGCCATAAAGCAATCGACCATCGGCCGACAAGCGGTAATAGTCGATGATGTTGTTCATTTCGCAGATGGCCACATCGCCGGGGTTGATCTGCTGGCGGACCTCGGCCGATAAAGGCTCGGTGGCGACCATGAAGCTGCCCGCCTGAAACGTGGTGCCGGACAGGCGTTGCTGCTCCAGCCGGTGCCAGACATGACCAGCCAGGATTACCGTGCCGGCTTCGACATACCCGTCCGCTGTTTCCACACGTGGTCTTGGGCCATGCGCGATGTTGGTGACCGGAGACTGCTCAAAAATCTGTGCCCCTAGATTTACCGCGGCCTCGGCTTCGCCCATGCACAGGTTGAGCGGGTGCAGGTGTCCGTCGCGATAATTGAGCAAAGCGCCAACATAGGCTTTGCTGCCGCTGAATTCGGCGGTTTCTGCTGTGTTCAGAATCCGGTATTCATGCGGGAAGCGGTACTTTTCCATCAGCGCCACTTCCGCTTCGATGTCCGCCATCTGTCGCGGCTTGCTGGCCACATCCATGTAGCCGGATTTCAGGTCGCACAGAATTCCGTACTTTTCCACACGTTCGTGAATGATTTCGTGGCCGCGCCAGCGCAATTTCCATAAGCGTTCTGCGTAGTCATTGCCGAATTTCTTGAGGATCTTGGCTTCGCCGCTGATGCCGCGAATCATTTGCCCGCCATTGCGCCCCGATGCGCCCCAGGAAATCCGGTTGGCCTCGACGATGGCGACTTTGTAACCGCGCTCGGCCAGAGTCAGTGCTGAGGCTAAGCCGGTGAAGCCGCCGCCAACGATGCAGATGTCCGCGCTATGGGCGCCCTGCAGTGTGGGAAAACGCGTGTGAAGGTTTGCCGTGGCCGCGTAATAGGAAGCGACGTGTTCCTGTTTCTGGTGTTGCATGGCCCCTGATTTTTCCCGATCAGAACGTGAAATACAGGTTCAGGCGGGTTCTTGAAACCCAATCGTTACCATCAGGCGAAAGCGGATCAGCATCCAGGCGCTTGTAGAAATAGTTGGTCAGCCCGATAAACGTGTGCTCTGTCAGGGCATAGTCCGCGGAAAGCGTATGCATCCGGTAGTTGGTTGGATAAACGATATTGTCGTGCGAATACAATCCGAGGACAGCATCGGTTCCCGCCTGTGCATATCCGTAGCGCAGCAGCCAATGACCTTTCTGGCTGAGCGACCCGCCGAACAGATCAATGCCGAAGCCGGAGTCTTCCGGAATTTCGGCGCCCAGGTTCCTGACGTAGTCGGCAGTCAGCCAGACTTTCCAACGCTCACCGAATCCGTGGTAGTTGACGGTGGCTGTGGTATCGAGCAGGTTGAAGTCTGAAACATAGCGGGTCCGATTGGCGGTTACCGCATTTCCCCGTGCGCCACCAGACGTCAAAGGATTCAGCAAACCCATGTCATAGTCAAAGTAGGCCAGGTGCAGTGAAGCATCCCAGTTCGTGCCAGGTTTGAGGTTGAGCGATAACTGCCCGCCCAGCATGTCGCTGCTCTGCGCCACGGTATCTTCGTTGATGGCAAAGTACAGGCCTGACGCACGCGCGGACCAGGTGTCATATTTCAGGAGGTCGAAATAACCACCCAGGCCTTGCGGGTTTACGTCACCATCCCAGACCAGTTCGGTAGAACTGAAAGGTTTGGCAAACTTGCCACCGGTCAGCATCAGGCGCTGGTATTGAAAGGCAAAATAGGCTTGGTCCAGACTGATATCCAGATCACTGGCAAAGTCACTCAGTGTGACATCGGTGGTGCGCGGGTTGTCCGGGTCGCCGGTCGCCAATCTTGCGCCGACTTTCAGCGTATCAGTAAGATCGTATTGGGCGGAAAGTCGTCCGCGTAGTACCCAGCGGTCCCAGGAGGGTAGCGGACCATCTGAAGAATTGGCTTCATAGCGCAGACGGAAGTCTCCGGCAAGCCGCAGACTATCAAGTGCGGAGGGGCTTGCTGTGGTATCTGGGGCCGTTGCAGCTGCAGGTGGCGTAGCCTGCGCCGGCTCGGTTTGTGAAACAAGCGGTGATTCATGATTGAGGCCGGCCTGGCTTTGCATGGCTGCGATCTGCTGCTGTAGCAGGCGGATCTGAGCATCGGTCTGCCGTTGCAGAGCTTCCAGCTTTTCCTGCGATTCCTGCTGGACCTGAACCAACTGGGTTTGAAGCTGCTCAAGCTGCTGCTGCAGATCTGCAGACTGCTGTGAGCTCGCGTAAGACCAAGTTGGCCATCCCATGAACAAAGTGACGACCAGGCCGATGCCGGTAGATTTCAATACCAACAGGGTATGGCGCACGCAGCGCCCCAGTAGTTGCCGAGTCATTCAATTTCCAACCTTCAGGTTTGTAAACATCAACGGTGGCGAGAGTCTCATTGACTCTCGCGCGCAGGGAAAGTGTGACCCGCAAGGGGCCACACCAATGCTAGAAGCGGTGCGTCAGGGTCAGCACAGCAGTGCGCGGTGCACCAAAGGTGGATTGACCGGTCAGGCGTCCAAGCAGGGCGCCGGCACTTTCCAGGTACAGCTCATCAAAGGCGTTTAACAGGTCAAACGAAAGTCCAAGACCATTGTTGAAGGTATAGGCTGCCTTGAAATCAGCAACCATGTAGCTGTCGAACGTGATGCCCTCTACCATGGAGTC
>CBFGWJ010000197.1:0-4913 GCA_965652335.1 uncultured Gammaproteobacteria bacterium
GCCGGCTGTCGTATTTCAGCCCCATGGCTGGCGAGGTGGTCGGCCGCGGCCATCCCGTGCTGACACAGGTTCCAAATGATTGGTTTGACGACAGCGAAGTGGCGGTTCGCCTGTATCGCCAGATCGGCAGTTTCGAAGTGGCCGCCTATGCCTACGACGGTTTCTGGAAAAGCCCGGCTGGTTTCGACCCGGTTTCAGGTTTGGCGACGTTTCCGGATCTGCGCGTGTTTGGCGCCAGTGCCCGTGGTCCGCTCGGCCCAGGCATACTCAGCTTTGAAGCCGGCTACTACGACTCCCGCGATGATGCCGGCGGCAGCAATCCGCTGGTCAACAACAGCGAGTGGCGGGGACTGCTGGGCTACGAATGGGAAGTGGCCAGTGAAACCACCCTGGGGTTGCAATATTACCTGGAGACGTTGCAGGACTACGCGGCCTATATCGCCAGCCTGTCGCCGGGGCAAACGGCACGGGACGAGCACCGCCATGTTCTGACCGCCCGGCTCACCCGCCTGGCCATGAGCCAGAACCTGACGCTCAGCCTGTTTGCGTTCTATTCGCCTTCGGACCAGGACGGATACCTGCGGCCCAAGGCCAGCTACAAGGCCAGCGACCAGTGGCTGCTGGAAGGTGGCATGAACCTGTTTGGCGGCAGCGAACCGCATACGTTTTTTGGCCAGTTCGAGAGCAACAGCAATATCTACATTGCGGTACGCCGCAGCTTCTGAGCCCGCGCGCCAACATCTGGCCTTCCGTTGCTGTTGCTGTTCACGTTGCGGTTAAGTCGGGCGCGTTGGCGGTGTAAACTGTGCGCCCTGTTGTTCCATGGAAAGAATCATCTTGAATCAGGCCAGCGAATTTTCCTCCGTGATCAATCCCGCCGTGGTGGCGGCGGCCGATCATCTGCACCAGCAATTTGACCAGGCGCGGCCATTCCGCCATGTAGTGGCGGATCACTTCCTGGATGAAGGCTTTTGCCGTCGCCTGCTGGATGAGTTTCCGGCTTTCGATACACGGGCGGCGTTGAATGAGAATGGCGAGGTTGGCGGCAAGGCCACGCAGGAAAAAATGCAGAACCTGGGGCGCAGTTACCGGGAACTGGATGCGCTGGTGCAGAGCCAGTCGTTTCGCGATCTGGTCAGCGCGATTACGGGCATTCCCGATTTGCAGTATGACCCGCATTATTTCGGCGGCGGCACGCACGAGAACCGCCAGGGCCAGGACCTCGACCCGCACGTGGACTTCAACTTCCATCCCATCAGCCGCCAGCACCGCCGGCTGAACCTGATCATCTACCTGAATCCGGAATGGCGGGACGAGTGGGGTGGTTCACTGCAACTGCACCGGGACCCTTACCTGCCGCCGGAGCAGGATGAGATCGTTACATTGACGCCGCTGCTGAACCGCTGTGTGATTTTCGAAACCACTGAATCCTCCTGGCATGGATTCGAGCGCATCAGCCTTCCCGCCGGCAGGCAGGAATTGAGTCGCAAATCCTTTGCCCTTTACTATTACACCGACACTCGGCCGGCCGGCGAAACCGCGGAAGAACATTCCACCGTCTACGTCGAACGGCACATGTCACCGCGCTTCCAGCCAGGGCTGACCCTGGGTGAGACTGACGTGCAGGAACTGAAAAACCTGCTGGCCCGGCGCGACCAGCACATGCGCCGGCTGTACCGCAACATCCAGCATCTGTACGGCGAGAACAACCGGCTGCGCCAGGCGGCGCTCAGTCACAACGATGCCGGCGATACCGCAGCGGCACCCGTTGCGGCCGACCAGGAGCAATTGCAGCAAATCGTGCGCAGCCTGCGTTCGCGCATCACCGAGCTGGAAAATTCGACTTCCTGGCGGCTGACCGCACCGTTACGTGCCATCAAGCGGCTGGTCACCGGCCGTGGCTGAAGCGCGCCCGTCGCCTCCTTCGCTCGAGGACGAGCGCTGGATGCGGCATGCCATGGACCTGGCACGTTGCGCCGAAGCCGAAGGCGAGGTGCCGGTGGGGGCGGTGGTGGTGCGGGACGGGGAAGTGATCGGTGAAGGCTGGAACCGCACCATCACGCTGAACGATCCCAGCGCCCATGCGGAAATCCTGGCGTTGCGCCAGGCCGGCCAGAAGATGGGTAACTACCGCCTGCCGGGCGCGCGGCTGTATGTGACTCTGGAGCCCTGCGTCATGTGCGCCGGTGCCATGATACACGCGCGGGTTGACGCCGTGGTTTTCGGCGCACCGGACCCCAAGACCGGCGCCGCCGGCAGCGTTTTCGATACGCTGCTGGATGCCCGCCACAACCATAGGCCGGATGTCATTGGCCCCTGCCTGGGTGAAGAATGCGGTAGAGTATTGCAACAATTTTTCCGCTCCCGTCGCTGAACGGCGGACCGGAGCAACGGGACTCGATTCGAAACCAATTGAACCCCAGCCTGGCCATCATCATTCCCTGTTACCGCGTTCGCGCGAGCATTGTTGAAGTGGTACGCGGCGCATTGCCTTTTGCGGACCGAATCTATTGCGTGGATGATGCCTGCCCGGAACAAAGCGGCAAGTTCATTGAACAGGAGATTGCCGATGATCGGGTGCGGGTGTTGTACAACCCGCGCAACCTGGGGGTGGGTGGCGCCGTCAAGGCGGGTTACCAGCAGGCGCTGGCCGACGGCCTGGGGATTTTCGTCAAGCTGGATGGCGATGGACAGATGGATCCAAAGCGGATTCCCGACCTGGTGTACCCGATCAGCGAGGAGCTGAGCGACTACTGCAAAGGCAACCGGTTTTATGAACTGGAGTTCCTGCGCGGCATGCCGGCCATGCGCTTGCTGGGTAACAGTGTGCTGTCCATGCTCTCCAAGCTCTCCAGCGGTTATTGGCAGGTGGTAGACCCCACCAACGGGTTTACCGCGATTTCCCGTTCGGCGCTGAAACTCATTCCGTTGGCCAAAGTTCACAACGGTTACTTTTTTGAGAGCGACCTGCTGTTCCGCCTGAACCTGGCGCGGGCGGTCGTTACCGACATACCGATGCCGTCGAGGTACGGCGAAGAAAAATCCAGCCTGCGCATTGGCCGGGTGGTCCTGCCATTCCTGTCAGGGCACCTGCGGAATTTCAGCAAGCGGATTTTCTATTCGTACTTCCTGCGGGATTTCAGCATCGCCAGCGTACAGCTGGTGGTTGGCTTGCTGCTGTTCCTGTTCGGACTTGTTTACGGTATTGGTGCCTGGACCGGCAGCGTGCGCAGCGGTGTTACCGCATCCGCGGGCACCGTGATGCTGGCCGGCTTGCCGGTGATTGTCGGCTTCCAGTTGTTGCTGTCTTTCCTGGAATACGACATGCGTAACCAGCCGCGCCTGGCGCTGGCACGCCTGGCCCGTCCTTCCCCGGACAAGTACACCGAATAATCCATGCGCCAGCCGCTGCTCTTCCTGTTGGTGGGTGGACTGCAGTATGTGCTGGATGCTGCGCTGTTCACAGTCCTGCTCAGCCTGGGCGTGACCACAGTGCCGGCCAATGTCCTGTCACGCGCCAGCGCCGCTGCCGGTGGATTCCTGGCCAATCGCTATCTCACCTTCGGCCAGCGTTCGGACACGTTCAACCGTTTCAGTTCCAGCCTGGCGCGATTCGTGGTGTTGTGGTTGTGCCTGACCCTGCTGAGCACGGTGCTGCTGGTGCTGGTCAGGCAGGGTTGGGGAAACCAGCTGGAATTCCAGGTCACGGCCAAACTGCTGGTGGAAGCACTGCTGGCGGTCATCAGTTTCCTGGCCAGCAAGTACTGGGTGTTTCGTAACTGATCATGCTTGAGGCGCTGGGGATCCTGCTCACGCACTACGCCTGGCTGGCAACCTGGCTGGCCAGCGCGGCGCTGGCCGGACTCGCACTCAAATCGGTCCTGCTGGACTTCGACAGAGGTGATCCGCGCTGGCCGAATGCCGAGCTGGCGGTATTTTTCAGCATCAGCACTGGTTTTGCCGTGCAGATCATCGTTCTGATCATCCTGGCGGCGGCGCAGCAGCTGAATCCAATGTCTGTGGTCGGGGCCGGAATCGTCGTGGCAGGATGCAGTTTGTGGGTGCTGTGGCTGCGCCGGCCTGTTCTTGTCGCGCTGTTGAACGTTTTCCGCCGCCCGTGGCAGGAGTGGCTGGCCATTCTGCCGGTAGTGCTGGTGATTGCCGCCTGGTTGGTCCGTCCGCTGGGTCCGGCGGCGGGTTCCGATCCGTTGACCTACCACCTGCCGTACGCGCGCTTTTATCTGGAGCAGGGCGGGTTGGCGGTAAACGACACCCTGCGTTTTCCGCTGCATGCCCACAATATAAACCTGCTGTATGCGGCAGCGTTGATGCGACCGTACACCGTGGAATCGCCGGCCATGGCGCAGATGCTGCACGCCAGCATGGGCTGGTTGAGCCTGTTGGGCATCTACGGCATGGCGCGTCATGTCAGTGGCTGGGTAACCGCGCTGTTCGCCGTGCTGGCGGTTCTGTTGCTGGATGAGTTGGTGTTTTCGTTCTCCGCGGCGTTTGTGGACAACGGTGCCATGTTGTTCGTAACCGGGGCTTACCTCGCGGTGCTGCAATGGCATGGTGGAGTTGGGCTTGAGGCAAGGAAGAACGGCTGGCTGTGGTTGGCGGCGATGTTGGCGGGCTCGGCCATGGGCACGAAATACGTCGGCGCCTGGTTCACATTGCCTTTGGGGCTGTGGGTGCTGTGGCAAGGCCGCAGTCCTGGTCTGGCCGTCCGTTTCGCCCTGTTGGTGAGCGCAGCCGGCATATTCTGGTACGCACGTTCCTGGTGGCTGGTCGGGAACCCGGTGCATCCGTTTGCCGGGGAGCTGTTTGGCTACAGCATCTGGGATGCCCATGACCTTCAGGGCCAGATGCGGGAACTGGCCAGCCACGGCTTGCCCAAAACCTGGCAGAACCTG